>JBIPLT010000208.1:0-5728 GCA_044368255.1 Flavobacteriales bacterium | reverse complement strand
CAAAAGGAACCTACCAAGGCATTATTCCCGTAGATTGTGCAGGTCGAGCTGTTGACCTAGAGGCTTTTAAAGCATTGGCAGATGAATTTGGCTGTTGGATTATTGAAGATTCTTGTCATTCGCCAGGTGGATACTTTATTGACGGTAATGGCAATAAACAAAATTGTGGGAATGGCAATTTTGCAGATTTGGCTATATTCTCCTTTCATCCTGTAAAGCATATTGCCTCTGGGGAAGGAGGAATGATAACGACTAACAATGATGAATTATATCAAAAGTTGTTGATGTTACGGACTCATGGAATTGTTAAATCAAATGATTTATATACTAATACTATCGAATGTGCAGGCGGTAAAGACAAATATCCCCTTTGGTATATGGAAATGCAAGACCTTGGTTATAACTACCGAATAACAGACTTTCAAGCAGCGTTGGGATTAAGCCAATTGAAAAGAGCGGATGAAGGTCTTCAAAGAAGACTTGAAATCGCTGCAAAATATCAAGAAGCATTTAAAGGTAAGGACTTTGTGAAGCGTCAATCAGGAGTAGTTGAAGGTCATGCTTATCATTTGTATGTAGTGGAAGTTGAAAATAGATTGGGCTTATATAACTACTTAAGAGAACATCAAATTTTCGCTCAAATTCACTACATCCCAACTCACTTAATGCCTTATTACAGACAATTTGGTTGGAAAAAAGGCGATATGCCCAATGCAGAAAATTATTATAAACACTGCATTAGTTTACCAATGTATCCAACATTGACAATAGAAGAACAAAATTTTGTCATTGAAAAAGTTATAGCTTTCTATGAAGGCTAAAAACCTTTGTATTATTCCTGCAAGAGTTGGAAGTAAAAGGATTTCAAGAAAGAATATTAAAATTTTCAAAGGAAAACCCATAAACGCATATTCTATTATTAGTGCTATTGAATCTGAACTATTTGATGAAGTGATGGTTTCCACTGATGAATCAGAAATTGTTGAAATTGCAAAGTCATATCGCGCAACAATTCCTTTTATCAGAAGCGAACAAAATTCAAATGACTTTGCTACTACAGCAGATGTTCTTTTCGAAGTAATCAATAGTTATCAAAGCATATGGAAGGAATTTGACAACATATGTTGTATTTATCCAACTGCACTATTTGTTAATGCAGATAGGTTGATTGAGGGTTTTGAAATACTTTCTAATGGACCCGATTCTATGCTGCCATTGCTTTCTTTTGATTATCCAATTTGGAGGAGTTTTAAAGTAAACGAAAATAGTTGTCTCGAAAATAATTGGAGTGAATTTAGCAATATACGTTCACAAGATTTATCAACTGCTTATCTTGATGCCGAACAATGGAATGGTATTGGGTAAACACTGACAAACTTAGAACAATAGGTAAATTAGTTTTTGAAACAACCAAAGGCTTGCATTTATCTCCTTTAGAAGCGCATGATAATGATACTTAAGATGATTGGAAATTGGCTGAATTAAAATATGAATACCTACAAAGTATTAAGTAATCAAGTTTTTTCATCGGGTAAATACTCTTTAGTCCCTATCCGATTCGAAGACCGTTACGACATTATGCAATGGCGTAATGAGCAGATTTACCACCTTAGACAAGCGAAGCCCTTGACCAAAGAAGACCAAGACGCCTATTTTGAAAACGTTATGGCTAAGCTTTTTAATCAAGAGCAACCCAATCAAATTTTATTCTCATTTTTAGAGGATGGTATTTGTATAGGGTATGGCGGTTTAGTGCATATCAATTGGAGAGATAAGAATGCGGAAATATCTTTTATTATGAATACTTGTTTGGAAGAGGACAGATTTGAAAAAATATGGCAATCCTATTTGAGTCTTATTGAGGAAGTTGCTTTTCATGATTTGTCATTATATAAGGTATATACCTATGCTTTTGATATAAGACCACATTTGTATGAAGTATTTGAATATCTTGGTTTCATCATGGATGCTAGATTAAAGGAGCATTGTTTATTTAATAATAAATTTATAGACGTAGTTATTCATTCTAAGTTTAAAAATCTATGAAAGATATTTTATTAAAGGAGCTGACGATTGATGAAATAGAGTTGGTTAGAACTTGGCGTAACAGCGAAGAAGTTGCGTCATACATGTATGATGAAAATTATATAACACAAGAGCAACAAGTAAATTGGTTTGCGAAAATAAGTTCGGAAACAAATTCTAAATATTGGATTATTGAATTCGAAGGAAGAAAATTAGGTCTTGCTAGTATTACAGGAATTGATAAAACATTAAGTTCTTGTTATTGGGCTTTTTATTTAGGTGATTTATCTGTGAGAGGTGCTGGTATTGGTACAAAAGTTGAGTATAACGTTATCGAATTTGTTTTCAATGATTTAAAATTGAATAAATTGAGATGCGAAGTGTTCGTTTCAAATGATAAGGTAATTAAAATACATGAAAAATTCGGTTTTAGACGCGAAGCATATTATCGCGAACACTGTATTAAGGGAAATCAAAAACTTGATGTTGTTGGTCTGGCTCTCCTTGGAGCAGATTGGAGCATTTATAAAAATATTATGAAATCAAAAATTTATGGATAATACAATTGAGGTAGGTGATACTTTTACTTATTCTTTCAAATTTACACAAGAAGATGTTGTTAAATTTTCAGAGGCATCAGGCGATTTCAATCCAATACATTTAGATTCTTCTTATGCCAAGAATACTATATTTGGTAGGACTATAATTCATGGTTTTTTAGGTGGTAGTGTTTTTTCAAAAGTTTTTGGAACTATTTTTCCCGGGGAAGGAACCATATACTTAAAACAAGACTTATCATTTTTCAAACCTATGTTTACATTAGAAAATTACATTGCGAAATTCGAAATAATTGATGTTGTTGCTTCTAAAAATAGAGCACTAGTGACCACAATTATTTTGGATAATACAGATGAAATAGTCATAAAAGGTGAGGCCTTAATTAAACATTCAAGAGTACAGTGATGATAATTTCGAGTAAACTGATTTCAAACCAATCACCAGTTTTTATCATAGCTGAACTTTCTGCTAACCACAATGGCAGTTTGGAAACTGCTTTAGAAACGATTCGAGCTGCAAAGCGAGCAGGTGCTGATTGTATTAAATTGCAGACATACACTGCAGACACGATCACGATAGATTCTCGCAACGATGATTTTTTAATCAAAGGAACGATTTGGGAAGGTCGAAATTTATACGAATTATATCAAGATGCCTTCACCCCATGGGAATGGCATCGTGCTTTATTTGAAGAGGCAGAAAAACAAGGTCTGATTTGTTTTTCATCCCCTTTTGATAAAACGTCTGTAGATTTTCTTGAAAACTTGAATGTACCGGCTTACAAAATAGCCTCCTTTGAAATCACGGATATTCCCCTTATTGAATATGTGGCATCTAAAGGAAAGCCGATTATTCTCTCTACAGGAATTGCCACTATGGAGGACATAGAATTGGCGTTACAGGCTTGTAGAAGAATGGGAAATACTGAAATTGCCTTATTGAAATGTACTTCAAGCTATCCAGCTCCCATTGAGGAGGCCAACATGGCAATGGTAAAAGATTTTGCAGAGCGTTTTGGCGTTACAGTGGGAATTTCAGATCATACGATGGGAGTTACAGTACCTGTGGTGGCGACTTGCTTTGGTGCCAAAATTATCGAAAAACATTTTATTTTGGACCGCACCATTGGTGGACCTGATGCGTCTTTCTCTATGAGTGAACAGGAGTTTGCCGAAATGGTGGAAGCTGTACGCGAAGCGGAAAAAGCCATTGGAGTTGTCGATTATACTCTTACAAAGAAGCAAGCAAAAGGTAAGGACTTTTGTAGGTCATTATATGTAGTTCAAGATATTAAAAAGGGAGAAGTAGTAACAGAAGAAAATGTACGCTCAATAAGACCAGGCTTTGGTTTACATCCGCAATATTATGAGATTATTTTAGGTAATAAAGTAAAAAAGAATTTATTTAAGGGTGACAGAATTTTGCTTGAAAATATTTTGCTTCAAAAATAAATTGAAGAAAAATAAATGAAGTATTGTATCAGATGCTTACAAAGAGATAATAGACAAAATACAAGATTCTCTTTTGTTGGAATTTGCCCAACATTTTGATTTGTAGATTCCTTTAAACAATTATTGTAAAATTACTAATCATATAAATTATGAAAGCTTTAAAAAAATTTGTTGATAACTCTGGTGCATATGGACCACCTATTAAAAAAAGCAAAAAACCTGTTTTTAGATTGTCCGCTATTTTTCCTGTTATTGGGAATGAGAATTTTCATAGCAGAATTTTATTTATGGGATATTGGATTCTAAAAAGAGAAATTCTTGAAATTGGTCTTTCGTATACATTGAGGGATGGCCATGGAGTTATATCTGATAATATAAGAATCATAAGACCTGGAATTGGATTGTCGCCAAAGTTTTTGGAAATGGTGATTGGAAAGAAAATTAACATCAATGTACAAAGAGGTACAGCATTAACAATTGATTTAATTCCATAAAATGAAAAAATGCGTTGCAATAATAACAGCTCGTGGGGGTAGTAAACGGATTCCTCGGAAAAATATAAAAGAATTTTTAGGTCAACCAATAATCAAATACTCAATTGACGCTGCATTACAATCAGGATGTTTTGATGAAGTAATGGTATCTACGGATGATGCGGAGATCGCTGAATTTGCCAAACAATGTGGTGCAAGCGTTCCTTTCATACGTTCAGAGAAAAATGCAGATGACCATTCAACAACCGCTGACGTATTATTAGAAGTAATTCATGCTTACAAGGATATTGGCAAAACATTTGACTATGCCTGTTGCATTTATCCAACCGCGCCATTTGTAACAGCTGAAAAACTAAAAACTGCATTCAAAAAATTAACAGAGGGTAACAGTAAATCGGTTGTTCCTGTTGTACGCTTTAGTTTCCCAATTCTTCGTTCATTCAAAATGGGAAATGATTTGATAAAATTAAACTGGCCTGAATATTTAAACACACGATCTCAGGATCTTGCTCCTGCTTATCATGATGCTGGTCAGTTTTATTTTTTCAGAACGGATTCATTTTTAACGGATAAAAAAATCTTTACCGATCAAACTATAGGAATTGAAATGCCTGAATCAGAAGTTCAAGATATTGATTCAAATGAAGATTGGTTAATTGCGGAATTGAAATTTCAAATTAAGTTTAATAAAACTTGAATCTATTTATGAAATATTGTTTCAAATGCTTACAAACAGATACTAGACCAAATACAAGATTCTCTGATGATGGAATTTGCCCAGCATTTTAATTTGGATATTCCTTTAAACAACTAATGAACATATTATAATGAAAGCTTTTAAAAAATTTGTTGAAGATTCTGGTGCATATGGGCCGCCTGTTAGTATAAGCAAAAAACCTGTTTTTAGATCGTCCGCTATTTTTCCTGTTATTGAGAAAGAAAATTTTCATAGCAGAATTTTATTTATGGGATATTGGATTCTCAAAAGAGAAATTCTTGAAATTGGTCTTTCATATACATTGAGGGATGAACATGGAGTTATACTTACAAGAAAGGTAAGTACAATCAACTCTCCCAAGGCCTTTACAGTTTATGTTAAAGATTTACTTCCAAATGATCTTAAAAATGCTCAGTTTATAGGTTCATTAGAACTTGAAGTTTTTTCCGCCAGAGATATGGGTTTTCCTTATCCAGCTTTTG
>JBIPLT010000398.1:0-17283 GCA_044368255.1 Flavobacteriales bacterium | reverse complement strand
TCTTCGCTGAATGTGAAGGTGACTAAGCTTGTTTCGCCTGTAGAGATGTTGGCATCGCTTAAGCCAATTGTCACCGTAGGCCTTTTTGTGTCCAACGCTACAACCAAGGGGGTACCTGCCGTACCCGCATTGGCCGCCGCATCTGTGTAAGACCCCGGTGTGAGGCTGATGCTGGTGCTGGTGCTGTCAAGGTTCGCGGTGGGCATGAACACTGCAGTGCGTGTGGTGGTGGTAGGGCTAAGAAGTGAAGTGACGGTGCCATTGGTAGCAACAATGTCAGCCAATTCAAATCCCACTGGCGCTTCTAAAAAGGTGAAGGTCAGTGTGGCTGTGGTGCTGACCTTCAGTTGGCTGGTACTGGCGGTGATGACGGGTGTGGGTGCTGTGGTGTCTACCTTGTAACCTGAATCGTTTGTCACAGCTGCGTAGGTGACGGTTGCCGTGTTGCCCAGAAGGTCCGTGATGATGCCGCCATTGAGCACCAATCCGTTGAGGTTGATGGCAATGCCATCGGTGTCGGTTTGGCCCGCCACAATGGTGTAACTGAAACGCAAGCTATTGGTGCCAGTGCCCGAGGTATAGGTGGCCTTGACCACGGTGCTACCAATGGTCAAGTCTAAGGTGGGCACACCGCCGGTAGTGACCACCGTGACGGTTTCGCTGAACACCACCTCCACCACGGCCACATCGCCTGCATTGAAGGTGCTGTTCAAAAGGCCGGTGCTGGCGGCATTCAGTGCCAAGGACAGAACGGTTGGCGCAGCGGTGTCAAGGGTGATGAGGCCGCTGCTACCTGCAGCACCTACATTGCCCGCAGCATCTTGGTAGCTGCCTACATTGACTGCCACACTGCCATTGCCTGACGTTAAGTTGGCTGTTGGTGTGAAGGTGGCAGATCGCGTTAAGCCAACACCGCTCAAGGTGCTTAAGGTGCCGTTGCTGAGGGTGATGTCTGCGGAATCAAAACTGGCACCAGGATCTTCGCTGAATGTGAATGTGATGGCTGCTGTTTGGCCTGCAAGCAGGGAAGCTTTGTCGCTGCCAACTGTGACGGTGGGGGCCGTGGTGTCTACTTTGTAATTGCTGTTGTCGGTGCGCGCATCGGCGGTGATGACGGCTGCGTTGCCAGTTCCGTCTAGCAAGGTGCCGCCATTGAGGCCTAAAGCGTTTGCGCCGTAGCTGATGCCGTTGACATCGTTTTGACCGGCCAAGATGGTGTAGTTGAACAGCAGGTCTGTGCTGCCAGAGCCCGAAGCATAAGTGGCATAGACCAGCGTGCCGCCTATGTTCAGTTGAACTCGCGGTGAGCCGCTTGTGGTGTTAACCAACAACGCTTCACTGAATGTGGCAGTGACTTCCACCACGTCGCCAGTATTTAAAGTGTTGCTAAGGATGCCGCTGGCGCCACTGATGTTCATGCTGGTGAGTGTGGGCACACCAGTGTCCACCACAATGCTGGCGCTGACGCCTGCGTTGCCTGTGTTACCTGCAGCATCTGTGTATGCAGCTGAAGCGCTAGAGACAATGCCTGTGACGGTACTGCCAGCAGTGGGTGTGAAGGTGGCCGTTGCCACATAGTCGGAGCCACTCAAGGCAAAGCTACTCAGGGTGCTTAAGGTGCCGCCTGTTACTGTGAGGTCGCCCGCTGTGCCATTCCATGTGAAGGTGCTGCTGACGTCTTCACTGAAGGTCAGTGTGACCGTGGCCGTTTCGCCAGCTTTTAAGTTGCTTTTGTCAAAGCCCATGCTTTTAAGCACTGGGGCTGTGGTGTCTACTTTGTAGCTGGCGTTATTGGCTACTGCGGTGGACGTCAACAAGGCTGTATTGCCAGCAACATCGGTCAGCACGGCGCCATTCAAAGCCAGTGCGTTGAGAGATATGGCTACACCATCTGTGTCTGTTTGGCCAGCCACCATGGTGGTGGTGAACACCAAGGTGTTGCTGCCAGCGCCTGATACATAGGTAGCCAGTACCGTGCTACTGCCTACCAACAATGACACGGTCGGTGAACCACCTACCACGTTCAAGTTGACTGTTTCACTGAAGACCATGCTGATGTTGGCCGTATCGCCAGCATTCAGCGTGTTGTTTTGTGCGCCCGTAGCGCTGCTAATGGCAACGCTACTGATGCTAGGTTTTAAAGTGTCTAGGCTTAAGCTGGGTGTGGCGCCTGCGACGCCATTGTTGCCTGCTGTATCTTGGTAGGTGCCACTGCTCGCAGTGATGCTGGCGGTACGTGTGTCTAAGTTGTTTGAGGGTGTGAACACAGCCGTGCGTGTGAGACCTGTGCCGCTGATGGCGCTCATCGTGCCGTTACTTAAGGAAACGTCGCCGGTAGTGCCATCCCAAGTAAAAGTAATGCCCGGGTCTTCACTGAAAGTGAAGGTGATGTTGGCGGTTTCACCAATTTTGAGTTGGTTCACATCGGACGTGATGGCAAGGGTTGGCGCAGTGGTGTCTACCTTATAGCCTGCGTTGTCAGCGCTCAACACACTGGCAGACAAAATGGTGGTGTTGCCGCGCGGGTCAATCAGGGTGCTGCCATTGAGCTGCAATGCATTGGCGTTGATGGCAATGCCGTTGGTGTCGGTCTGACCCGCCAATACGGTGTAGCTAAAGATCAAATCTGCGGTGCCTGCGCCTGATACATAAGTGGCGATGACAGAGCTGCTGCCGATCTGCATCGCAAGGCTTGGCGTACCCCCAGCCAGATTCAGAGTTTGCACTTCAGAAAAGTGCGCTGTGACGCTCACGGTAACGCCCGCATTGAGGGCGCTGTTTTGCAAACCTACGGCGCTGGTGAGTTGCACTGTCATGAGCGTTGCAGGGGAGGTGTTAATCACCAAGCCCGTAAGGGTATTACCACTACCCAAGTTTCCCGCCAGGTCGGTGTACAAGTTGTCGTTAACAGTCAGGCTGGCATTCGCGCCCGTTACGCCTTGCGTTGGATAAAACGTAGCAGTGCGTGTAGTGCTTGTACCGCTGATGGCAGTGAGCGTGCCTTCAACCAAAGTTACATCGCCAGTGGTGCCGTTCCAAGTGAAGGTGCTGCCAGGGTCTTCGCTGAAGGTGAAGGTGATGGTTGAAGTTTGGCCACTTAAGAATGTGCTTCTGCTGGATGCAATGCTGACCAAGGTAGGCGCAGTGGTGTCAACCAAAAAACCAGCGTTGTCTGCCACTGCGTTGTAAGTGTTCACAGCAGTGTTGCCAGCGGTGTCCGTTAAAGTTCTGCCGTTCAGATTCAATGTGGGACTGCCCACGGTGCTGGCAACAATGGAAATGCCGTTGGCATCGGTTTGGGCTGCAAGCACGGTGTAGGTAAATACTAGAGCGGTGCTGCCAGAGCCTGAGGCATACAGCGCGCCAACTTCTGTGCCGCCAATGTTTAGCTTCAGACTGGGTGCACCCGCGCCTGCACCCAGAGTCACCGCCTCGCTGTAGGTTGCGGTGACATAGACCACATCGCCTGCATTGAGCAAGTTGTTTTGAATGTTGTCGGCACTAGAAATGACCACAGACGACAAGGCGGCGTGGGTGGTGTTCACAGTGATGTTTGACGATTTGTCGGTCACACCGGTCACAGCTTCTAGTCCCAAGTTGCCTGCTGCATCGGTGTAGCTGTTTAAACTCACGGCGACGTTGGCTGTACCACCAGTGACACCGGTAGCGGGGGTCAAGATGGCCGTGCGAGTAAGCGGGTTACCTGTGGTGCTAAGGGCGCCTAAGGTGCCACCACTGACCACCAAATCGCCTGCGGCGCCATTCCAAACAAATGAACTACCGGGATCTTCACTGAAGGTGAAGGTGAAGGTGGCTGTTTGTGCAGAAATCAAAGTAGCTGTGTCAGAAGTCACAGCCAATGTGGGGCGTGTGGTGTCAACCAAATACTTGGCGTTGTCTGTCACTGCGGTAGATGTCAAAGTAGCATTGTTGCCGTTGGCATCTTGTAGTGTGGCGCCGTTGAGGCTGAGTGCATTAAGTGCAAGAGCCACACCATTGGTGTCGTTTTGTCCGGCAGCGACGGTGGTGCTAAAAACCAAGGCGTTGGTGCCTGAGCCGGAAACATAAGTGGCCTGCACCGTGCTGGTGCCAATGATCAGTGCCAAGCTGGGAGTGCCACCTAATGTGTTAACTGTGAGCACATCGTTAAAAGTGACGGTGGCTAAGAGGGTGTCGGTGGCGTTGAGGTTGCTGATCGTTGCATCACTGACGCTGGCTATTGAGCCTGAAGCGCTGGTCAATGCCACACTGCTGATGATCGGCGCTAAGGTGTCAATGCTGATAACAGGTGTGGTTCCTGCACTGCCTGTGTTGCCCGCGCTGTCGTTGTAGCTTAAATCAGCAACTGTGATGCTGGCATTGCCGCTGGCTAAATTGGCGGTGGGCGTGAAAGTGCTGCGCCTTGTAGTGCCAAGACCTGTGAGTGCGCTCAATGTACCGCCACTGACTGTGACGTCAGACAAAGTAAAACTGATTCCCGGATCTTCGGTGAAGGTGAAAGAAATCACGCTGGTTTCACCTGCCTTCAAGCTAGCAACAGACGAGGTGACGATCACGCTGGGTGCTATGGTGTCTACGGTGTAAAGCGCATTGTCAGGCACGGCATCGTTTAGCAAGGCGGCATTGTTGCCGAGTACGTTTTTAAGGGTGCTGCCATTCAGGGTAATTGCATTGCTGGGCAATGAAATGCCGTTCGCATCGGTTTGTGTTGCAAGAATGGTGTAGCTGAACACAAAGTCGGTGCCGCCGCTGCCTGATACATACGCAGCTTGAACCAATGTTGCGCCAATGAACAGACCTAAAGTGGGAGATCCGCCAACGCTGTTCAAAGTGATGACTTCACTGAAAACGACCTTTGCAAAGATAACATCACCCGCATTGAGTGTGTTGTTCAATGCCCCTGTGGCACTGCTTAGTGCCACACTTGAAATTGTGGCTGTCGATGTATAAATGGCCACCACAGGGGTGAGTGCCGCGCCACCAAAATTGCCTGCCGTATCGGTGTAAGCACCTTGCAATACGGAAATGTTGGCAATACCAGACGCCACGTTGGGTGTCGGTGTAAAGGTGGCTGTGCGAGTGAGTCCTGTGCCACTGATGTTGCCTAAAGTGCCGCCACTGACGTTGATGTCGCCTGCGCCAGATGACCAAACAAAACTGCTGCCTGGATCTTCGCTGAAGCTGAAGGTGATGGTGGCGGTTTCGCCTGTGCTCAAAGCCGCAGAACTGGATGTGATGGTGAGTGTGGGCGCTGTGGTGTCTACCAAATAATTGGCGTTGTCACTGATTGCGCTGCTAAGCAGCGAGGTGGCATTGCCCAAACTGTTGAGGAGTGTGCTGCCGTTCAGACTCAGACCATTGGCTGCAATGCTCACACCATTTGTGTCGGTTTGGCCAGACGCAATGCTGGTGGTGAACGTATAAGTGTTGGTGCCAGAGCCATTCGCATAGGTTGCTTGAACAGTGGCGCTGCCAATTTGCAATGCCAGTGTGGGTGAGCCAACCAAGGCATTGAGGGTGATGGCTTCGCTGAAAACCAGTGTGGCAGTAAGCGTGTCTCCCCCGTTAAGCAAGCTGTTTTGTGCCCCAGTGGCGCTGCTTAAAATAGCGCTGACCACGCTAGCTGCGAGTGTGTTCAAAGTAATGGCAGGCGATAAACCTGCTGTGCCTAAATTGCCAGAACTGTCGGCATAGCTGTTGGCGTCAAGCGTGATGCTGGCCAGGGTGCCAGACAAGCCTACATTGGGGGTGAATACGGCTGTTCGTGTGAGCCCTGTGCCGCTTAATGCGCTAAGGCTGCCGCCAGTAACGCGCACATCGCCCGTGCTGCCATTCCACTCAAAGCTGGTGCCAACATCTTCGCTAAAAGTGAAGGTAATAACCGCTGTTTCGCCAGCTTTCAGGGATGGCGTGCTGCTGGTGATCAACACCGTTGGCGGTGTGGTGTCGCTTGGAGGTGGAGGTGGAGGTGGAGGTGGAGGTGGCGGTGGAGGTGGAGGTGGAGGTGGAGGTGGAGGTGGAGGTGATTCGGGGTCTTCGGTCACGCTGTAAGTGGCAGTCGACACAAGTGACACATTACCTGCCAAGTCCACCGTGTACAACTTGTAGTCTGCAATGGGCAGTCCACTTAAAGACATCAAGGTGTTCGTGTTTGCGGTGCGAATGTTGACGCTATGGGCAAGTGTTCCGCTTAAAGCTTCTAAGTCGGCCAAACTGTTCACGATGGTTTGGGTTGCAACCAAAAACGCACGTCCCAATTCACTGCTTGTCACAGCAACTTGCGAATTGTTTGAATCTGACAAACTGACCTGGCCGGCTGTGAGCGTTGCTGTGGGAGCCAAAGTGTCAATGCGTATGAAAGGCGACGTGCCTGCATTTCCCAAATTGTTGGAAGCATCGGTATAAGTGGCTGCTGCAACAGTGATGCTGGCATTGCCGCTTGCCAAATTGGCGGAAGGTGTGAACACTGCTTTGCGTGTAAGGCCTGTGCCACTGATGGCGCTGAGAGTGCCATTGAGCAAGCTGATATCACCAAGACTGCCATTCCAAGAAAAACTACTTCCAGGATCGTCTGAAAAAGTGAATGTAATCTCTGCCGTCTGGCCTTTTCGAAGTGCCGCAGTATTGGACCCAATGCTGACCTTAGGGTTGTAAACCGGAGGAGGAGGCGGAGGAGGCGGCGGTGGCGGTGGTGGTGGTGGTGGATTGGGTGATTCTGTGACAAGCACTGAATCAGTACTGATTCTTGACACATTGCCCGCTAAGTCAACACTGTAGATTTGATAGCTGGCAACTGGCAGGCCGCTCAAGGAGATGAAAGTGTTGGTTTGCACACTTTCAATGGCCACACTTCTGGCAATGAAAGGGTCTAATTTTTCTAAGTCACTTAGATTGGCAATGGTGCTAGTGCTGGGCACCAAATAGGCTTTGCCAAGCTCGTTGCTTTGAACTGCCACAGACGCTGTTAAAGCTTGAGTCGATGTGAGTGAGCCTGCTTCCAGTGTGGCAATGGGCGGTGTGGTATCTACCAAAAAGTTGGGGTTACTTAAGACGCTACCGGCCGTGTTGAGGGTGGCGTTTCCGAGCATGTCTTTGAGTGTTGAACCATTCAATTGAAGCGCATTGCTTGCAATGGCCACACCCTCCAAGTCTGTTTGCCCGCTCATGATGGTGGTTACAAAGACCAAGGCATGGGTGCCTGATCCAGAGACATAGGTTGCTTGAACACTTTGATTGCCAATCAGCAAGGTCAGCGTTGGCGAACCACCTATCGTGTTGAGGGTTACGACGCCATCAAATAAAACCGTTGCGGTCAGTGTGTCTGATGCACTGAGTCTATGGTTCAGCTCGCCTGTGGCACTGGTCAGAGCCATGGCAGTGATGACAGTTGGCTTGAGTGGTATCGGCGGCGTGATGGGGGTGTCTTTACCGCCGCCGCCCATAGCGATCAAGCCAAGGGCCGGCCCAGCCAATTCACCTAAACCAATACCAACTGCTACAGGTGCTGATGGCAAAAATGCCATTACCTTGCTTGGATTGAGCAAGGCTACTTTGCAATCGAGTGCCTCATCTTGTTCGGTCCAAATCAAGCTTTTTGAAATTTCAAAGGCTTCATTGGGTAAATGGGAGGTGACCTGAACTTCTTCACACGATTGATTTTCTAATTTGTAAATCGGCGCGTTGGGCAGCGGTGTGATGGAGGCTACAAAATAGTCTTCAAACTCTACGGCAACAGCATCTTCAACTAGCACTTGAAGGTTCTTTTTCGAACGCTGAAGCTTCTGACCTTTGAGATGACTACCAGCTTCACCTTCAACCAGTTTGTATTGAAATCCAAGTTGAGATGAGACAAGCAATGTTTTGAGTTTTGCAGTTGCTGAAGCTCTTCCCTGGTTCAAACTGGCAACTTGAAGAATTTGAACTTGACCCTCAGATGTGGTCGTATGGAGTTGGTAATCTTTGGGCGTCATAATTAATCAGCGTTCGTGGAGTGCGCCTGAAAATGCTTTTTGGACAGGTTTGGTGAGGTACTGAAGCAAGGTCCTAGAGCGTATTTGGATGTCTAAGGTGGCGGTCATGCCAGGTTTGAGTTCGTTCAAACTCAGGCTGCTATTGTTTGGGTTTGGTTGGAAAAACCAGCGCTTGTCTTTGTTTGATTGCGCTATCGCAGAGTCGGGGTTGATTTGAATCTGAACTCTGTAATAAGTTAGTAGAGCGCCATTGGGGCCGCTTTCCGTCAGGGTGTCAGAACTGATGTAACTGAGTGTGCCTTGCAACATGCCGTAAACACTGTAATCAAATGCATCAAACTTCAAGCTAACGGGAAGTCCAAGG
This sequence comes from Flavobacteriales bacterium, assembly GCA_044368255.1. Taxonomy (GTDB): domain Bacteria; phylum Bacteroidota; class Bacteroidia; order Flavobacteriales_D; family UBA2798; genus CAMBFX01. The sequence continues at coordinate 8,949 of JBIPLT010000398.1, read as the reverse complement.
CGTAATTCACCAATATCGCTGGGATTAATTTTGGCTTCGAAGATGTAGCCGCCTGAGGTTGGCGAGATGTGCATCAACTCATCGCCCGCACGCAAAACGCCACCCACCGTGGTGATGCGCAAAACTTTGACAATGCCGTCTACCGGAGAGGTGAGGGTGCTGTGGTCTAGCAGGCTTTTTCGCTCGTTAAGTTTAAATTGATGGGCTGAAATTTCTTCCTGAATTCGAACCACATCCTGTTTGGCTTCTTGTAAATATTTTTGCTTCACACTGCCGATTCGACCTTGCGTTTCATGCACTTGACGTTGCGCGCGCATAAATTCCAATTGACTCACGTCGCCGGTTTTTAGCAAGGCCTGGCTCATTTGCAACTCTTCCTCTGAAAGTTGCAAGCCAGCATTCAAAACTTTCAACTCATCATCTAGACCTTGCCTTTTTTGGGTATAAGCCTGTTGTTGTCCTGAAGTGAACACATTGTTTGAGTTTGAATGCAGGTCATAGACCAAGACGCCCCCAGAAGACTCAGCCTTTGCTCTTCCCAAAGCCGCTTGGAGTGCGCTTAATTTGGCCTTAATTTCAAGATAACTTGCTTCGGATCGCGTCGTTTCTAAATTGGCAAGAGTTTGTCCAGCACGGACCTGCTGACCCTCCGAAACCAAGAGCTGCTTAAGGACACCACCATCTGCCGCCTGGATGATTTGGTTGCGTGCAATTGCAATGATCTGCCCGTTACTGCGAACTGTTTGATCCATGTCAGAAAGACTGGCCCACGTTAGAAAAATCAACAAACCCAGCAGCAACAACCTGGTGACTGTAAGTTGTGACGCAAATTTGTTTATCGACATCTTTGTGCTTGTGTTGCGGGAATGTTTGTCATTTGTGTTCATGCGTGAAGTTGTCTGATGACTTGTTCTTTGGGGCCATCAAGCAAAACCTCGTGTTTGGCAATGACCACCAATCGGTCGACCAACGTGAGCATTTCTGGTTTGTGCGTGACCAAGACCAAAGTATCTTGGGGGCGAAGAGCTTGTTTGAATGCATTGGTGACGTGATCTGCCAGCTGCCGGTCCATGGCGGCAGTAGGTTCGTCCATCAACCAAATGCGGGGTCTTCGCAAAAAGACGCGCGTTAAATTGACCAGTTGACGTTGTCCCCCAGACAAGCCTTGACCGCCTTCCTGAATAGGCATGTCAAAGCCAAGCGGATGGTTGACCAACACAGCGTGGTGAAGCCCCGTTTGTAATGCGACGCCTTTTAAGATTTCATCACCAGGGTCGGTCATGCCTACCAGCAAGTTGTCGCGCAGGGTGCCTGCAAACAAACGACCTTCCTGTTGCAAATAACCCAGCTGCTCGGCCAGCAAGGGTTTGGCAATGCAGGCAAGGTCTACGCCATCGAGCGTGATCTCCCCTAATTGAGGCTTGTACATGCCGCTGAGTAATCTGAGCAGTGTGGTTTTGCCTGAGCCAATGGGACCCAGAATGCCAATTTTCTCGCCACTGCTGATGTTCAGCTTGGCAACCTTCAGTGCGGCCAGTGGGCCGTAGCCATAGACAACCTCTTTGAGCGCAAAGTGACCTTGAACAGATTCCAACACCACGGGCGGCTGACCCTGATGATCGTCTGGCAAGTGCCAGATCTGATCGAGTCCTGTCAGTGCTGATTTGCAAAATCCCCACTGAATGAGTTGGGAGGGCAGGGCTGCAATGGGTTGCAAAATGCGACTTGACAAAATTGAGCAGGCAATCAGGCTACCCATGCTGAGCTCACCTTTGGTAACCATGAGTGCGCCAATAGCAACCATTGCAACATAGGCCAATTGCTGAAGCGCTTGAAGCTGGTGTTGAGATGATTCACTGATGTGGCGTAATCGAAGTTCTTCTTCGCGAGCAGCGTCGGAAATATTTTGCCAAAGACTTAACTGTCGCCAGCCGCCTTGGCCTGATTTCAAAGTTTCCGCGCCTTCAATGGCTTCCACCAACAGTCCTGTTTTGCGCATGTTGGCCAATGCCACTTGATGACTGCGGTTTTCAATTTCTCGAAGTCCTCGCAGCCCGGTCCACACCGACAAGAGTAAAAATACGACAGGAATCAAGGCCAACCAGCCCGCTACTGCCATGAGCGTGAGGGTGAAGACAATGGCAAAAGGCGCATCGATGAGCATTTGTGTGGCCGAACTGGTCAGAAAGGCCCGCACACTTTCATAGGCCTTGAGTTGCCCAGCCAGACTGCCAACACTGTTGGGCAATTTGTCTAATCGAACATTGAGCAAGCGCAGAAATACTTCACGCCCCAAACGTTGATCGACGGCTTCAATGATTTTTTCATTCAAGTTTGACCGAAGTGTTTTGGCCAACCACTCAAACACAATGGCACCGACCACGCCCAGACTCAATACATAAAGTGTTGCGCTTGCGCCTGTGGGAATGACACGGTCGTAAATTTGCATGCTGTAAAAGGAAATGCCCAAGGCGATCAAGTTCAACATGACGCCGCTCAGGCACACATCGATGAGGGTGCTTTTGTGTTTCTGCACTTCCAGTTTGATCAGTCGCCAGACAGGGCTGGTCGATCGATCAAAGGGCAGGTTGAAGTTGATTTTTACGAGCCAAAATTGAGCCAAGCTGTGATGGGTTGTTTCGCCATCAACACCCTCAAACACCCATTGCGCTTGGCTGTTGAAACTTCGCAGGACACGCCATCCACCTTGGGTGTCGAGTGCAAGGCAAGGGAGTTGAGACGGGTCGATGTTGTCGCTATTTAACCAATGAATTGATTTCCAGTTCAACCTGGACTTTAAGTTTTCAAGGGTTTTGGACGGCGTCAGCGCCATGGCAGCAGCGAGCTCAAAGCTTGCCAACAACGCGTGCCTGTCTAAACTTTGGCGCTGCATTTGTGCCAATCGTTGAAGTGCTGGTAAGAGCGAACTCAAGGCGCAGCCCAACGTAGTACGCCGTGAGCTTGAATTTGCAGCCGCCAATAACTTTGTAAGAAGGCCATGTCATTCTCAATGACAGCCAATTCGGCCTGCGTGGTTTCACGCGTTGCATTCATCACATCGATCCAAGTTTTTTTACCATTGATAAATTGGCGCTCCCACGCTGCTTGCATTTCTTGGGAAGAATCTAAGTTAAAGCGCAGGCCATTGGCCTTGCTTTGCCTTGCATTGGCATTCACGTAATCTGTTTGAACGCTTTCAATCACAGTTCTTTGCGATGCCGCAATCTCCTGTTGTGTGCCATTGCGCTTAATTTCTAAAGCAGCCAATTGGTGCGACAGGCTGAGGCCTGCACCTGTGTTAGCGGTCACGCCCAAAAAAACTCGATTCACAGGCGGCAAATGGGAGTAGGTGTAATTGCTCCGTTGATGCTCTGCGCGAAGATAAACTTCAGGTTGAAGTGATGCGCGTTTTTCTTGAAGTTCTGCCAGAAGAATTTGTGAAATGCCCGATAAGCGCAACAAGGCAGGTGACCGGGCAATGCTGAGTGATTCCCATTGTGGCAATTCAATGTTGGCTAATTCAGTGGCAAGACTGGCAGCAGTGTTGGCTGTCTGAATGGCGGCCTGAGTTTCATATTGGGCAAATCTGCTTTGGGCTTCGGGCACCCATTGCCTCAAGTGAACCCAAGCATGACTTTCTTGTTGTTGCGCGTTGTTCAGTTCTTGAAGAACTTGGTGCAAACGCAAGCTTGAATAATTGATTTCACTTTGGGCAGACATTCCCTGATCAACGCGTCGCTCAATTTTTTTGAGGAGTTGTGTTTGAACTTCATGACTTCGGCGTAAGACCAACTGCTGCCGTTGCGAGCTGACCACTTCCGCCCACGCTTGTAAAGTTTTCAAGGCCAGCGCTTGTTGAATTTCTGCCAAACGCGCAGTTTCAATGCCCTGGTTGGCCAGTGCCTTGTTGGACTGGGCTGCAAGTCGGCCGCCCGTCCAAACTGGTTGCTGCAGTCTGAAAGTCAGGACTTGTGGCGATCCTGCAAAGGAGGGGTCTGGCAGCTGGGTTTGAACGCGCTCCATCGACACGGAGGGTGTTGGCCAATAGGCTTGTTGCGCAATCTGGACTTCTAGGCCAGCTGCTTGCATAGCCAGCAATTGGCTTTTAACTTGAGGATGTTCTTGGGTGACCTTCTGAAACAGAAGATGGAGGAAAGCGGGGGGTTGGGAAAAAACTTGCGACCGTGCAACCAAGTCAAAATCAGGATCTTTTGCGGTGGAGTAAAGCGGCAGGGCGCTTATCAAAGCAATAGTAAGTAGCAGAAAATGCCTAAGTACTCTTTTGTATTTGTAATTAGTTGTTATGAATCAATTAAATTGTTATAAACATGATTATAGTTTATAACAATGAGTATTAAAAAATTGAGATGTCAAAATGTCTAAGTTGAAACTTTTAGGCTGTGTAAATTCTTTTGTAAGCTAATTAGGATGTTTGAGTCCGTATGATCAGTCAAATATTTACCCAACTCATTCTGAAAAGTCCTTCGTCCAGATATCTTCAGTATTCAATTTTGGTTTTAAGTCATACTTTTAGGAATCTCCATGTCTAGTCGCACAATTTTTTCCTTGTTCCTTACTATCGGCGCAGTACTCGCAGGGCTTACCTCGCCAGTGGCTTCCTTTGCTCAAAGCAAGGACCTGAAAATTGCTCACATTTACAGCAAGACAGGCCCCTTGGAAGCTTACGGCAAGCAAACCCAAATAGGTTTGATGATGGGCTTGGACTACGCCACGGGCGGCACTATGCAAGTAGGGGGCCGCAAGTTGGTGGTCATTGAAAAAGACGACCAGGGCAAGCCTGATTTGGGTAAAAACCTCTTGGCAGCAGCCTATGGTGACGACAAGGTTGAGATTGCGGTGGGGCCGACAGCATCACCTGTCGCATTGGCCATGTTGCCTGTCGCTGAGGAGTACAAAAAGATTTTGTTGGTCGAGCCTGCTGTGGCCGATTCCATCACTGGCGACAAGTGGAACAAGTACATCTTCCGCACAGGTCGCAATAGCAGCCAAGACGCTATCTCCAATGCCGTTGCATTGGACAAAGCCGGTTACACCATAGCCACCATGGCGCAAGATTCAGCCTTTGGTCGAGATGGTGTTAAAGCCTTCCGTGAATCTTTGAAAAATGCCAAGTTGGTTCACGAAGAATTTTTGCCGCCTGCAACAACCGACTTCACAGCTGGTGCACAGCACCTGATCGACAAGCTCAAATCACAACCTGGCCGCAAAATCATTTTCATCATCTGGGCTGGTGGTAACCCCTTCAAAATTGCTGACATGGATTTGAAGCGCTACGGCATTGAAATTGCCACAGGCGGCAACATTCTTCCTGCGATGGTGGCCTACAAGCAGTTTCCTGGCATGGAAGGTGCGGCTTACTATTACTTCGGCATGCCTAAGAACACCGTCAACGATGCCATGGTGGCGCGTCATTACACGCAGTTCAAATCTCCACCAGATTTCTTCACCGCTGGTGGCTTTGCTTCTGCCATGGCACTGGTGACAGCCTTGAAGAAAACAAACGGCAATACAGATGCCAACACCCTCATTGCCGCCATGGAGGGCATGAGCTTTGACACACCGAAAGGCAAGATGACGTTCCGCAAGGAAGATCACCAAGCGATGCAAAGCATGTACCACTTCAAAATCAAAGTCGACCCCGCATTTGCATGGGGTGTGCCAGAGTTGGTTCGCGAAATCAAACCTGAAGAAATGAACGTACCGATTCGCAATAAACGCTAAGGTTGTGTAGCTTGGGCGTGTTACAAACGCAAGACCTCACAGTTCGCTTTGGCGGACATGTGGCGGTCAATGCGGTTTCGTGTCGATTTGAACCTGGCACTTTGACGGCCATCGTAGGTCCTAACGGTGCAGGCAAGACCACCTATTTCAATCTGATCTCGGGTCAATTGCCTGCCACTGAAGGACGAGTTCATTTGGATGGCCAAGAATTAACGGGTTTGAGTGCCTCTGCCAGAACCCGCGCTGGTTTGGGCCGCGCATTTCAATTGACCAACTTGTTTCCTAATTTGACTGTCCTTGAAAACGTGCGCTTGGCTGTTCAAGCCACTGAAGAAGGCGCACATTTGCGGGGGCTTAACTTGTGGTCGATTTGGCAGGATCATGCCAAGCTAACACGTCAAGCTCAAGACATCTTGCAACAAGTTTCCATGATGACTCAGGCCAATGCCACTGTGGCCAGTTTGTCGCACGGCGATCAGCGCAAGTTGGAAGTGGCTTTACTCATGGCGCTCAAGCCTTCGGTCTACATGTTTGACGAGCCCACTGCCGGCATGAGCCAAGATGAAGCGCCTGTTATTTTGAACCTCATTCGCCAATTGAAAAGCGACAAAACCAAAACCATTTTGCTGGTGGAACACAAAATGGATGTGGTGCGTGAATTGGCAGATCGCATCATTGTGTTGCACAACGGTCAGCTGGTGGCCGATGGCGAGCCTGCAGAGGTCATGGCTTCTGCTGTGGTGCAAGAAGCTTATTTGGGTGTCAAACCCAACGCTGTCGCTGCCTCTGAAGGTTTAAAGTCAAAGGTAATGCATTTCAAGGATGACGTTTGATGTCTGCTTCTGCATTGCTCGAATTGAAAGATGTGCACACGCGTATTGGCGCGTACCACATCTTGCACGGCGTGAATTTGCAAGTACCGCGTGGCGAGCTCACGTTGTTGTTGGGCCGCAATGGCGCAGGTAAAACCACGACCCTTCGAACCATCATGGGCTTGTGGCAAGCTTCCCAAGGGACTTTGAATTTCAATGGGCACGACATCACGCACATGACTACGCCCGACATTGCCTCACTCAACATTGCGTATGTGCCCGAAAACATGGGCATATTTTCAGACCTTACGGTAGAAGAAAATATGTTGTTAGCTGCGCGCAAAGCAGCACGTTCAAACCAAATGGACGCAGCCCGCTTGGCTTGGATTTACGCCATGTTTCCAGCGGTCGAAAAATTTTGGCACCATCCCGCTGGCAAATTGTCAGGCGGTCAAAAACAAATGCTGGCGGTGGCACGCGCCATGGTCGAGCCGCGCGATTTGCTCATCGTGGATGAGCCTAGCAAAGGCTTGGCGCCAGCCATTGTGCAAAACATGATGGAGGCATTTCAAAAAATGAAAGCCAGTGGCGTGACTATTTTGTTAGTAGAGCAAAATATTCATTTTGCGCAGCAACTGGGCGATAGCGTGGCGGTGATGGACAATGGCCGCGTCATTCATGCGGGCAGCATGGCTGCACTCAGTGCAGACCCCGAATTGCAGCAATCTTTGCTGGGCTTGGCACTGTGATGATCCATCTCAAAACCAATTTAGATCTCAAACCTTTGTTGCTGGTGCCGGTCATTGCCCTCTTGGCTTTGCCGCTTGTAGGTTCCTTTGATACTTGGCTTACCTTGAGTGTTGCTGGATTGGCTATGGGCATGATCATCTTCATCATGGCTTCGGGCTTAACCTTGGTCTTTGGCTTGATGGATGTGCTCAATTTTGGGCATGGTGTGTTCATAGCGCTGGGTGCTTTTGTGGCCACCAGCGTGTTGTCCGGTATGGTCGATTGGACGCAGTCACAAGAACTCTGGCGCAACTTGGTGGCGGTAGGCGCTGCCATGATGGTGGCCATGATCGCTGCGGCTGTCATTGGCTTGGCGTTTGAGCGCTTTATTGTTAGGCCCGTCTACGGCCAACACTTGAAACAAATTTTGATCACCATGGGCGGCATGATCATTGGTGAAGAACTCATCAAGGTCATTTGGGGGCCTTTGCAAATCGCTTTGCCTTTACCCGAAGCCATGCGCGGTTCCTTGCTGTGGGGTGATGCGTCGCTTGAAAAATACCGACTCATGGCCGTGGTGGTAGGGCTGATTGTGTTTGCGCTTCAAGCTTGGACTTTGAGTCAAACCAAGGTGGGTTTGCTCATTCGCGCGGGTGTGCAAGACCGAGAAATGGTGGAAGCCTTGGGCTACAAAATTCGCCGGCTGTTTGTGGGTGTGTTTGTGGTGGGCAGCGGCTTGGCAGGTTTGGGCGGCGTGATGTGGGGTTTGTATCAGCAAAACGTGGTGCCCCAAATTGGCGCGCAAGTGAACGTGCTTATTTTCATTGTCATCATCATGGGTGGTCTAGGTTCTACCGGTGGCGCACTGATTGGCGCTTTGATGGTGGGCCTCATGGCCAACTACACCGGCTTCTTGTTGCCCAAGTTAGCTTTGTTTTCCAACATCGCGCTCATGGCGGCTATTTTGTTGTGGCGGCCACAAGGGGTGTACCCCGTGGCCAACCGCTGACGCCAAAGGACAAACATGTTGAAACGCTTGTTGTCAAATGATTTGCCTCGCAGCACGTGGTTGGCTTGGATGCTGACGGCGGTGCTGTTGGGATTGGCATTCGCACCCTTTTTATTTCCGGGTGTCAAAGCCCTGTCCGTGGCGGCCAAGATCTTAGTGTTCATCGTCTTGGTGGCCAGTTTTGATTTGTTGCTGGGCTACACCGGCATTGTCAGTTTTGCCCACACCATGTTTTTTGGCATTGGTGCCTATGGTGTCGCCATGTCTTCCAATCATTGGGGTGCCACTTGGGCTTCCTTGAGCTTAGGTGTCATTTTGGCGCTCTTGCTGACCTTGGTTTTGGCCTTGCTGATCGGCTTGTTTTCTTTGCGTGTGCGAGCCATCTTTTTTGCCATGATCACGTTGGCAGTGGCCGCTGCTTTTCAAACCCTGGCATCACAATTGTCTGAATGGACGGGGGGTGAAGATGGCTTGAGTTTCAAGTTGCCAGCCTTGCTTTTGTCAAGCACCGAGTTCAGCGATACACCTTTTTGGGGTGTCAATTTGGATGGTCGCTTACTTTGCTATTACTTGTTGTTTGCAGCCGCCCTCATTCAGTTTCTCATGTTGCTGCGCATTGTGAATTCGCCGTTTGGTCGCGTGCTACAGGCCATTCGT
>JBIPLT010000419.1:0-5736 GCA_044368255.1 Flavobacteriales bacterium | reverse complement strand
TGAAGCCATCGCTACACCGATAGCATCAAGGATTGAAAGCTTGGCCCGAAGCACTCCCTCTTCACTAACTTGCGAAAGTTTAAAATCGCTCGCAAACTTTCCAACTCGCTCGGAAAGAGATGGATCTAAAACTTCGTATGACATATATACCTTTCAATAGTAATGAAATGTCACGGGTGCCAAAACCCAAATATTGATTATTTGGGGAACAACTTATTTCAAAATTGACTGTCCATTTGGCAAGTTAAAAAGGTACAGCAAGATCTTCAGGCGGGCGAATCGTTGTACGTTTCATTAATCTTGGGAAAGCTGGATCCCATGTATCACGGCGGTGCATAGCCGCAGCGTTGTCCCAAAGCACACCATCCCCAAGACTCCATTTGTGTTCATAAACAAATTCAGGTCTAAAAGATCTCTCATGAATTTCTTCTATCAGCGCTTGGCTTTCTTGCGGCGATAAGCCAACAATATAGGGGACAACACTCTTAGGACAGTAAATTGCCTTTCTGCCTGTGATTGGATGTGTTCTTACAACTGGGTGAGTCTGGACTGTGCCATCAGCTTTTTGTTTTGAATTAGAAGGCTCACTGTACTGTTCATTAAAGTGTTCATAAGAATGAACAGCTTTAAGGCCTGATATGCGATGCTTTAATTCTTCTGGCAGTGCGTCATAAGCCCGATACATATCTGCAAAAGATGTGTTTCCACCTTCGGGAGGAATAACATGAGCTGCAAGCAATGAGCCTAATGCAGGCGTTGGTCGGTAGGTTTGATCTGTGTGCCAACCAGCTTCTCCATCACCTAAAGCGCCAATTTTTCTACCCCCCTCTTTCACATTCGATATGTAGAGCAATTCAGGCACCTGATTTGAAAGATATTCGATTCGACTGTGAACTTCCAACCTTCCAAATACTTTTGAAAGTCCAGCCAATCTTTGCTCGTTTTCAGTGTCTAAGTTTCTAAAGAGTAAAACTTGATGCTTTAACCATAAATACTGCAATCGACGTTGAACACCCTCTTTGTGGACATCGTCCAATGTGACGCCAATGACTTCTACAGCGAAATCGGTAGGAGTCAAATTTCTAGTTGTGATGTTCATTTTTAATCCTTTACTGAAAATATTCATTCATTATTTAAATAAAATTGATCTTTGTCAACAATTTTTATTGTTTTTAAACATATATAAATTGTTTTAAAAACAAAACCGTAAGCGTGGACGATTTAAGTATTTGATTTTAGAAATTTAGGAATACTTGGTTAATTCTAAAAATCAATGAATCGCTTGCGCTTTTTTAAATGCGCTAATTTCAAGATCGCTAAATTCAAATTCCTTCAAAATTTCATTTGTATGCTCCCCCAACATAGGAGCTCTTCTGTCTGCCAAATCAGACTCTCCGTTTGCCATTTGCACTGGCCCCGTCATGGTTTGATAGGAACCAAGGGTAGGATGCGAATGTGTTGATATGAGGCCTTGAGATAAGACCTGAGGATGATCAAACATGTCCTCTATTGATCTAACAGCAGAACAAGGAACCCTGTCTCCAAAATGTTGCTCCCACTCGAGGGCGGTTTTTTTCTGCAAAGCAGCATGGAGCATTGGCAGCAAAATTTCTTCATTTTCTTTGCGCTTTTTCATGCTGTCATAACGCGGGTCTTGACCAAGGCTAGAAAGCCCTATCAATTCGCAAAGTGATTTCCAAAAGTCTTCTGTTGGCGCTTGAAGATAGATAAAGCCTTCCTTAGCAGGATGAATGCTATTTAGTTTTCCACCTTTTAGATCGCGCTCAATATTTCTATCTTCGTTTTGACCCCATACCAAGCGACCTGATTGCATAGCCAAGGCTGAACGTAACAATGAAGTATTTATTTTTTGACCTTTACCCTTTTTTTCTCTTTCGTAAAGTGCCGCACAAACAGCCATGGCCAATAAAGATGAACTGTAGTAATCAACCACGGAGCCCCAAACCACATGAGGCTTATTTTCCAATGCGCCTTGAGCTTTAGATATCCCAGTTAAAGATTGAAGCACCTGATCAAATCCAGGATTGCTAGCCATAGGACCTGTTTCACCAAATCCAGTTAAGCCGCAATAAATAATTTTTGGATTAATGTCTATCATTTGCTCATATTCAAGGCCCAGTCGCCTAGAAACTCCGGGACGGAAGTTATGAACGATGACATCAGACTTTTTGATAAGCCTGCGAATTACCTCAAGTCCATCTTTACTTTTAAGATCTATGACTATGCCTCTTTTATTCCGGTTGACGCCGACATAAGCACGACTTTCGCCAACCAAGGTTGACGGATAGTTCCTCATCATATCGCCACTAGGACCTTCAACCTTGATCACATTTGCACCTAAGTCTCCTAGTAAAGAAGCACCAAAGGGCCCAGCAATGTACGACGTTAAATCCAGAACAGTAATACCAGAAAGCGTTTGACTAGACATGGAAAAATTTCAATCTGAAACCAATTTATTTTCTTTCACCAACTCTGTCCACATGGGCGCTTCTTTAAGAAGCAACGCTCCAAAGGCAGAAGATGAAAGCGGATACGACTCAACTTCCTGCGCTGCAAGACTTGATTTTGTTTGCGGGTTATTCAATGACTTGATAAGCGCATCAGAAAGTTTGGTGACAATCTCTGGCGGTGTACCCGCTGGAGCAAGAAGTCCCCACCAACCGACAACACTAAATCCCGACACCCCTGATTCAGACACAGTTGGTACATTTGATAAGGATGCTATTCGATCAGGACTAGTCACAGCCAATGCGCGCAACTTACCAGCCCGAATAAGAGGTAACGCACCAGCTACGGTGTCAAATGAGAAACCAACCTGCCCCGTTGCTGTATCTATCATCGCTTGTGCACTTCCTTTATAGGGAACGTGAGTTGCTTTGACGCCTGCTTGCTTCAATAGCACTTCACCGACCAAATGGGTTGTCGTGCCAGTACCAGGGGATCCAAAATATCCTCCTTTATCTTTCAACCGCTTGACTAGCTCTTGAAATGTTTGGGGTGCCTCGGCAGTATTTGCAGTTACCACAACAAATGCACTCTTTGCAAGGCCGCCAATTGGAACAAAGTCTTTTTCAGCTTTGTACTTGGGTGGGCTTTTGGACATTGCAGGTGCAATGATCAAACCACCTGCAGAGGCCAATGTCAATGTATAACCATCTGGGGCGGCCTTCGAGCCAAACTCCGGGCCCAACATTCCTCCAGCGCCAGGCTTGTTTTCGATAATGACCGTTTGACCAAGAATGCTTGAGTAAGACTGAGAAACGATACGAGCAACGACATCGCTTCCTGTGCCTGGCGTAAATCCAACAATGATTCGAATTGGCTTGGATGGAAAGGACTCTTGTGCTGCTGCGTTGGTCATCCCCATTGACAAGACAAACAACGAAACAATATTCAGACATAAAAATCGGCGAATCTTGGTCATAAAGGCATCCTCAAATTAAAGGTTGACGAATTGAATCTTTATATTAGTCAAAAAAACTTGCCCTGTAAACCACAATATTGGTTTAATAAGCCAAATTTGGAGATTTACTGTGCGCGAAGGTATTTTTAATTCTTGGGGTACTGAGCGTGTTGTCTTTGGTGCGGGCACTTTTCACAAGATTGCCGAACTTTCAAACGAGTTGGGCGCACAGCGTGTTTATGTCATCCTTAGTCAATCACTTGCAAAAAACTCAACCGTCAAAGCCGATATTGAGGAACTCTTTGGAAATAAAATCGCAGGATGGCAAATAGGCATGCCGCAGCACATGCCTCGACCTGCAATACTGAAAGTTGCAGGAACTGTGCGCTCATTACATGCAGATCAATTGCTTTGTATTGGAGGTGGGTCTATCGTAGATTCAGCAAAAATGATCCAACTCTGCATCAGCCAGGGGATTCAAAACACAGTTGAATTCGATAAATATGTCTCAACAGTTGATATGAATGGCGTTTCATTTCAGCCATTTATCGCTGCACAAACAATCAGAACAATCTGCGTACCCACGACACTTTCTGGCGCGGAGTTTACGGGCCGTGCGGGCTCTGTTGATGAATTAACCAGCCATAAGCAAATTTATATCCACAAAAATTTTGCGCCTCAAGTTGTAGTTCTTGATCCAACAATTACCTTGAAGACGCCCTTAGACCTCTGGTTTTCTTCAGGTATTCGCGCCATAGATCATGCCGTAGAGAGTTTGTGCTCACCCAACTGCAATTCTTATGCTGAAGGATTGGCCGCAAATGGATTGCAACTACTTTCAAAAGGCTTGCGTGATGTCAATCAACAAAATGAGAACATCACGGCTCGACTAAATTGTCAACTTGGCAGTTGGTCCGCAATAGGCGCACTACAAGCTGGCGCAACAATGGGCGCAAGCCACGGCATTGGCCATGCCTTGGGTGGTCTTGGCGTTCCTCATGGTTACACTTCCTGCGTTATGCTTGCGCATGTTTTGCGCTACAACTATTCGATCAATATGCAAAAACAAAAATCGATTTCACATCTCTTGAACGAACCCAATAAAGATGCCGCTGATGCCGTCAGTGATCTCGTCAAAAGTCTGGGGCTGCCTACTAGATTGAGAGATGTGGGCATCAAACAAACGGATTTAAAGCTGGTTGCTGAAAATTCAATGAAAGATAAATGGATTCATACCAATCCTAAAAAAATATCGACCGAAGCCGATGTCATGTCAATTTTGGAGTCTGCTTGGTAATAGAAAAAAATCAGAAAATAATTTATGACAAAAGCCAAAGTAATTGATAAGACAAGTGCCGCACAACAAAGTCAGCTTGCACGCGCCTTTGACGTCATCAATGCACTAATCAATGCCACACAACCGATGAAATTAAAAACTCTCGCAGAGGTTACAAGACTAGACGCGAGCGGCACCCTGAGGTTACTTAAAACGCTTGTTGAACTTGGATACGTTATTCGCATCGAATCAACAAAATCTTATTTGCCAAGTGTTAAGGCACTTTTCCCAATCGGTCTTTATCACCCTATTCAAGAATTACGCCGGGATGCCGCTCAACTACTCATTGAAATTCAACAAACTTGTGATGTAACCTCAGCACTTCAAATCTTTTTAGGCGGACAAAGAGTCGTTATTGATCAACGACATAATTCAAGCCGACTTACGCCATTTTGGAACACAATAATCACAAGTCCGTTGCACTCATCTGCTTCTGGAAAACTTTACCTTTCTACACTTTCATTAAATGAGCGCCGTAAATTGTTAGGAAGTGGTTCCCTTGAGCGATTCACAGCTGCAACTCTAACGAGCTTTGATGACCTTGAGACAAATATTCAAGCATCACTAGAGAAGGGTTTTTTTACAGCCAAGGAGGAGGCTTTTTCTGGCATGTCATCTGTTGCAGCCCCTCTGCGCGCATCTGGCGGTTTAGTCATAGGTGCAATGGTCGCAACTGGGAATGCCAGCCAGCTTCAAGATAAGAAACTAATTGAATGCGGGCAAATTGTGATGCGCGCAGCAGATTTTTTAAGTCAAATGTCTCCGAACATTCGTACTTTGGAGTCTCTTCTAGGACAAAACTAACGAAGTCCATTAAATTGCCGCCTGTACATATAATTCGTGCTTTGTATATCTGAGTTGGTCGCAAGTTTCAACCAAGACGTAAGAAATGACTGCGAATGAAGCAGCTGCTATTCAATATGCGCGCGTCAATGTGCGGCCAGCGGCAGAGGGAGCGCTGTCTTGTAGCGAACCT
>JBIPLT010000030.1:0-17371 GCA_044368255.1 Flavobacteriales bacterium | reverse complement strand
ATTGGTTCTGACTAAAAATTTTAGTTTTTTGAAAAAATTTTTCAACCCATCTTCACATCCATCAACAATGAAAATTCTTTCAAAATCAATTTTATTTTTTCTTCATTCTCTGATTTCACCAACGGCGCTTTATTTCCCTTATGATCTTCGGCAGAAATTTCCCAGCCCGCGTGTTTTTTTATTCTGAATTTATTTTTCGGAATTAAAATATCTACAGGATTTTTACTCAGTTTTTTAATCGATTTAAATGGAATTGCCATTGTTGCGCTATAGACAATTACTTTTTTGTTATTATCTATTATTATTTTTTGATCGTTATTACTAGCTAAATAATAGAACCTCACTCCAGCTAAAATAAATAGCAACGGAATAATTAGCGTTATGCACCCTATAATCATACTCCAAAACATTAAGGGAAGTGAAATAGTGGCAAAAAGAAGAACGGCAATAATGAAAAGTACAATTGTCCAATCCAAAAAATATTTTTTATTGACAGAAATCTCGAATTGCTTTTTCTCTTTTGAGTAGCGCACGATTTTATCGGCAACAGTCAATTCTTTGATGGTGGGGTTGAATCCGAACATGGTTTGTTTTTAAAATGTAAATGTATAAAAATAAAAAAGGAACAATGCTGCTTGTTCCTTTTAGTAGTGTAGAGATTTATGTTTTAATTAATTCTTTACTAATCGATCGGTATAAGTGTTTCCTTTCGAATCGGTTATTTCAACTAAATACATTCCTTCATCAAAATTATTTAGTGAAATATTCAAAAGTGGTGAATCATGTTGCGTTAGCTGATGAACAAGATTTCCTGTTATCGAGTAAATTTTTACGGATGAAATTTCATCAGCTGTAAATTCTATTGAAAAATCATTGTTAGTGGGATTAGGAAATATTTTGGGAACGATTTTATTCCCTTTTACGTCAGTTATCCCCAAAGGAGTTTCTAATGATAAATTATCAATATTCAAATAAAGACATTCACCAGCGGTTGACATAGCACAAAACCCATTGAGGCTCGATTGCATAAATACCACAATAGAATCAGGTTGAATTCCTGGTTGTAAATCATAAATGATAAATTCAAATGGAGCGAAACTATTGTCGCTAGGCGAATATGATGTTAAGTAAGTTATTCCGTACCCAATGGTGTCTACTTTATTTAAGGATGTATTGTATTTTTTTAATAGTACCGCTACAATAGCAGTATCGGCATTGGTTTGTGTGTACGAAGTATCGTAACGGTAGTAACCATTTAGTTTCATTGCTTTTTGGTTATAAGGAGTTCCTCCTTTATATGCAAAGGTAGAACCAAGTCCTGCACTATTGCCATTATAAGCGTAAGCTCGCCCATACCAATACCAATTCCATATCATCATGGAATAATTTCCACTTTGCGACAAAGTTGAAGGAGCTCCACCAAAACCATCTCCTTCCCAATCGGAGATAAAAGCGAATGAATTAATAGTATCTGTTTGTTCGAAATCTGGATTGAGAATCGACTGAGCATTTAATTGATTCTTTATATTTCCAATTAAAAGGAAGGATAGTATCAAAAGTTTAATTGTTTTCATAAAATTTAATTTATGCAATGATACGGCTAAGGTATTTGAATGTTATGGTATAATTTGGAGGGTAACTAGTATAGTTATGAAATGTATTTTCTTTTTTAGAAGGATTATTTGAATCCTAAAAAGTCAGAAACTAAACATTTTCAATCCCCTTTTTTATCTTGACTCCCATCGCTTTCGAAAATTCGTCCATTATTTTTTTAGCCACTTCTTCTTTTTCCGATTTGCAAAGAGTCACCTTATTTTCTTTATAATCTTCAATGGTGACTTGCCAAGAAGTAACTTTTTTCATTTTAATGAATAGGATAGGAAAATCCATATCAAAATAATATCTTTCTTTAACCAAACTGATTTGTGAAATTGAATTAAACGGAATAGTAAGATTTTTATTAAATAGAATTTTCTTACTTTCTAAATCAATGATTATTTTTTGTTTTTGAAAACTCAGATATAATAATCGCGAACCAAAAGCGATAAATGGAAAAGCAAAGATTGATAAAAAAACAGAGCCCATCAAGAATGAAGATTGCATATAAAAACCACATAATGTTGCCAAAATAATTCCGATAAGGAGAAATATAAAAGCGGTTTTTTTTAGATATGGATAATTATAAGAAATAATGAATTGCTGGTTGGTTTCATCAAATGAAATGATTTTATCAGCAGCGAATTCGGTTTTTAGGGAGGAAGAAAACATGGGTTGAAGGTAGGGAGAAAGTACGGATTACTTTCTTTAACAATGAGATTTTAATATTCAAGTATTGGCACATATTTTGTTTTCGAATTATTAGCGATATTTGATTCAATGCGTCAGCTAACTCCTAAAATATTTTCTTCCGATAAAATTCTTGCTGCTATTAGCACCCGCAATGGCGGAGTGAGCAAAGGCTATTTTTCTTCTCTTAACACTGGCCGTTCAACTACCGATGATAAAAACGATGTAGAAGAAAACCGCAAATTATTTTTCGCTGATTTAGGGCTAGACGAATCGGATGCTGCATTGAGTTATCAAGTTCATGGTTGCGAAATTTTAAAAGTCGAAAATGCTTGTCGTGAAAATGGGTATGATGCACTTATCACTAATAAAAGAAATTTAACTCTAATTGTTTCTATTGCCGATTGCACACCAATTTTGATTCATGACCCGGTAAAAAATGTGATTGCAGCTATTCATGCTGGATGGAGAGGAACCGTTTCTGGAATTGTTTTGAAAACGATTCATAAAATGAAATCAGACTATTTTTCCAAGCCAGCAGACTGCAAAATGTATATAGGACCTTGTATAGGTTTTGACCATTTTGAGGTAGGAATTGAGGTGGCAACACAATTTCAAAGCAACCTTAAGCGAATAGGAACGTCTAATGATAAGTATTTTGTAGATCTGAAATCGGCAAATAAAAACCAAGGCTTGTTGGCAGGAATTCCTGGAAACAGCATCGAAGTGTCGGAATTATGTACGTTTTGTGAAGAAAATCTATTTTTTTCGCATCGTAGGGATAAAGGAAACACCGGAAGAATGATTGCTGTGATAAGAATGAAATGAAAAAGTTTAGATTATTTTATTAAGTAATTGATAAACTGTATTATATTTGCTTTAATCCAAAAAATAACTCATGGAAACAAAAGAAACAAAAACCATTCTAGTGCCGCATGATTTTTCTGTAGTAGGCGATGCTGCTACACGGCACGCCATTAAAATGGCTCGACAAATTCAAGCAGATGTTTATTTGTTACATGTAGTAAAGGCAGATAGTGAAAAAGCGGCCGCTCAAAAGAAATTTGAAGAAATTGTGGGCAAGTTAAATTTAGAGCCCAACGATATTAAAGTTCTCACCATTGCAAAAGCGGGAAGTATTTTTACAGACATCGCCAGTGTAGCCGAATCAATCAAAGCTTCTTTGATTATTATGGGAACACATGGCGCTAAAGGAATGTCGCAGAAATTATTTGGTAGTTTCGCTATCAAAGTTATTAATAGCACATTTGTTCCGTTTGTAATTGTTCAGGATGTTGTTCCTAACGTGGATATTAAAAAGATTATTTTCCCAATCGAAACAAGCTCAGAAAGTTTACAAGTGATGAACATCGCCGCCAATATTGCGATAGAGTTTGGTGCAGATATTTTATTGATTGCACAAAAAGAAAGCGATACTTCATTAGCTATGAAAATTAAAGTTCATTTGGAAGTAGTTAGTAAACAGTTGGCAAAAAAAGGAGTGAAGAGTACGTTTCAATTGATTGAAAAATCAAAAAATTTCGATGAAAAATTAATGAAAATTGCTAAAACAGATAAGAGTGATATGATTGCTATCGCTTATCATGATGATAGCTTTTTCGGAACAGGATCATTTGCACAGAACTTGATTACTAATGCGGATAAAATTCCTGTTTTGATCATCAAAGCAAAGGAATCAGGAAACTATTATTACTAGATTATTGACATAAGTCCCGTTAGTTATCGGGATTAGACTAAAGACTGGAAAATTGTCGAATTACACCCCTGAAATTCTAGAAGCACTGAAGCAATTTTATGTTGCTTTAGATTCGCATGTAAATGCTATTGAAGAAAAAAACAAAGCAAGAATCAATTGTAAAAAAGGATGTTTCTCCTGCTGCAAAGATGATTTAGAAGTTTTTGGAATAGAGGCCGAGTTCATTAGGAAACATCAATCCGAATTTTTAAAAAATAATTCAGCAGCTCCAAAAGGTGCTTGTGCATTATTGGATGAAGAAGGCGCTTGTCGTATTTACGATTCACGCCCATTTATTTGTCGCACACATGGCGTTCCCATTGCCTATTTGCAGGAAGATGAAATAGGAGAATTTGAATTAAGAGATATTTGTCCGCTAAATGAAGAAGGAGAATCTCTTGAAAATTTATCCACGGAAAAAATCTTTCAAAATAATGCTTGGGAAGAAAAATTGGCTCTGCTCCAAATAATGGCTGATAAGGGAAAAATGGAACGATTCTTATTGAGAAACTTGTTTGAAATATAAAAGAAAGTAATTTGAATTTATGAAAGTAATTAAGCAATCAAGAATTTTTAAAGAAGGAATTTTAGTAGACAAAGCTGAAATCAAATCAAAAAATAAAAAATTCCATCGATATCGTGTTGATCGCCCAGATGCAGTAGCGGTAATTGTTCATAATAAAAAGGAAAAAACCATTGCCATGGTGAAACAATTTCGCTATGCCATTCACGACCGATTTAAAGGAAATTTATTGGAAATTCCAGCTGGAAAAATCGACAAAGGAGAGCAACCGATAAAAACAGCCGTTCGTGAAACCTATGAAGAATGCGGGTATAAATTGAAAGCAAAAAATCTTAAAAAAGTGGCTGAATTTTTTGCTGCCCCTGGATATACTACCGAAAAATTTCATCTTTATTATGTGGAAGTAAAGTCATCTGATAAAGTGAATAAGGGTGGAGGATTGGAGGAAGAAAATGAATATATAGAAACCATTGAAATGCCAGTAAAGGATTTTATAAAAGCAATGAAAAAGGGTAAAATTCAAGACGCTAAAACGTTGGTGGCAGCTCAGTGGTTTTTGCTGAATATACGCTAATTTTTGCTTTGATTCATTCCATTTACCGCTTGTCATTTTAATTAAAATTCATTTTTAATCAAATTTACCTTTGTTCTATTAATTACAAACTATGAAACCAATTGTTTATTTTTTAGGAGCATGCGCTCTTTTATATTCTTGTTCAAGTTCTGAAACTTCAGAAAAAAAAGAAGAAACCAAGAAAGTGGAAATTCCACAAGTAAAGTATCCTAAGACAGAAAAAGGAGACGTGGTAGATAATTACCATGGAACAGAAATTGCTGATCCTTATCGCTGGCTAGAATTTGATACTGCCGAGAACGTTAAAGCATGGGTGGTAGAGCAAAATAAAGTGACCTATGATTTTTTAGAAAAAATTCCAGCAAGAAAAATTTTCAAAAAACGTCTCGAAGAAATTTTTGATTATCCAAAAGTAGGTTCTCCTCAAAAAGTGGGAGAATATTATTTCTACTATAAAAATTCTGGATTGCAAAATCAAGCCGTGATTTATTATAAAAAAGGCCTTAATGGAAAAGAAGAAGTTTTCATTGATCCGAATGCATTATCAGATAATGGAACGGTTTCTATTGGTTTAGTTGGTTTTTCTACTGATAATAAATACGCAACTTATTCTATTTCTCAGGCAGGATCAGATTGGCAAGAATTTAGAGTAATGGAAATTGCTTCTAAAAAAGAAATGAATGATGTGTTGAAATGGGTGAAATTCTCTGGCGCAACATGGTATAAAGATGGTTTTTTCTATAGCAGATATCCTACACCGGCAGTTGGAAAAGAACTTTCGGCTACCAATAAATACCACACTGTTTATTATCACAAAATGGGAGATGCTCAAGACAAGGATAAATTGATTTATACCGATAAGAAAAATCCTTTGCGTTATCATTATGTACAATTAACAGAAGATGAAAAGTATTTAATTCTTTATGTTTCATCGGGAACAAATGGATTTGAAACACATTTTAAGCCAGTAGATGCTGCAGGTGGATTTAAACCATTGTTTACTGGATTTGATAATAAGAGTAATGTGATAGATCATATTGATGGAAAATTTTTAGTGCATACAGATGTTGATGCGCCTCGCTACCGTGTGATTGGAGTAGATCCCAATAAGACATCAAAAGATAATTGGATTGAAGTAATTCCACAGAATGAAAATTTATTGGAAGGAGTCACTTTAGGTGGAGGAAAAATGTTTGCACAATATTTGAAAGATGTAACTACGCGAATTTATCAAATGGATTTAACAGGTAAGATTGAACATGAAATTGAGTTTCCAGGATTAGGAACAGCTGGCGGATTAGGAGGAAAGAAAGACGATATGAATATGTTTTATACATTCACTTCATTTACCTATCCAACTACCATTTTTAATTATGATGTGAAGACAGGAAAATCTTCTGTTTTTTATCGACCAGAATTGAAATTTAATCCAGATGACTTTACTTCAGAGCAAGTTTTTTATCCAAGTAAAGACGGAACCAAAATCCCAATGTTTATTGTTTACAAAAAAGGAATGAAGAAGACAGGAAAAAATCCAACGTTACTTTATGCGTATGGTGGATTTAATGTGAATTTGACACCTTCGTTTTCGGTAAGTATTATTCCAATATTGGAACAAGGCGGGGTTTATGCTTTGGCGAATTTACGTGGAGGAGGAGAATACGGAGAAGAATGGCATCAAGCTGGAATGTTTGGTAAAAAGCAAAACGTATTTGATGATTTTATTGCAGCAGCAGAATATTTAATAAAAAAGAAATATACTTCTAGTGATTATTTAGCAATAAGCGGAGGATCTAACGGAGGATTATTAGTGGGAGCCTGTATGACGCAACGCCCGGAATTATTTAAAGTAGCCTTTCCTGCAGTAGGAGTATTAGACATGTTACGCTTCCATAAATTCACTGTAGGATTTGGTTGGGTAGCTGAATATGGTTCGAGTGATGATGCCGAACAATTCAACTATCTTTTAAAGTATTCTCCATTGCATAACGTAAAAGAAGTGGCATATCCAGCTACGATGGTTTTAACCGGAGATCATGATGATCGAGTAGTTCCAGCCCACTCATTCAAATTCATTGCTACAATACAAGAAAAACACAAAGGAAAAAGCCCAGTGTTGGTAAGAATTGAAACGGATGCAGGTCATGGGGCAGGAAAACCTACAGGTAAAGTAATTGAAGAAACGGCAGATAAATGGGCTTTCATGTTTTATAATATGCGAGTGGAGGTGAAATAGCAACGGGTTTCAACCTGTTGACAGAAGGACATACAAATTCGGCTTTAGCCATTATATTTAAATTGAAAGCGGGAGTAATTCCCCGCTTTTTTTGTTTAAGTTTTTACCTGGTGATTCCTTCAAAAATGGCAACAAATGCACCCACTATTAAACAACCGACCAACCAGATGCTAAAAAGAGAAAATAGGATATCGAAAACCCAAAATGGTGCAGTATAGATAGACGCAACAAGGAGCCCAACAGCAATAAGACCTGTCCCTATCCAAAACATACTTTTCACCGACATCCCACCATAATATTTCATTGAACGCGATGGAAAGATTTTTCCAAGAATATTTTTTATAGCAAATGTTTTTTTGTTTTTTTTCGACATCCCCGGAAAAATACCCATGATTGCATTTCCTAATAGTGACAATAGAATTACCACCAGAATCATTCCGACAACAAAAGTTAGTATTTCTAGCAGGGTTACTCCTAACAGATAGAGAGAAAATGCGCCACCTGCAATGATCGCAATTACACCTAAAGTGTAAAGTAAATCATCTATATCAAATCCACTGCCTTTCAATGATGATTTTGGTAACGGAGCATTTTTTCTTTTTGAAGCAATTGGAAATGTTTTTTTACTAGATTTCTCTGATGCAAGAAGCTTTTCTTTTTTATCTGGGTTTTTATTTTCTATTGCCTTAGTGGTTTTTTTTGTTTTAAGCACTATACTTTTCTCATCTACCAATGGCGCAAATTCACTAGTAGAACTATCTTTTTGGATTGGGCAGAATAGTGTATCGGAATTTTTTTCTTGAATCTGAACTGAAACTTCTTCTGTATTCGTTTCTTTTAAAAACGTTTTACTCTCTTGTTTTGACTTCCCTCCAAAACGATAATTCGCATAATGTTTGGCTGTTTTACAGGAAGATAAAGCGAGGATGATTAAAAGTAAGATTGCTAATTTCGTTTTCATTTTGGGTTGTTTTATAATCCAAAGATGAAGCGAAGTGAAAAAGGGGCAGAAGTGATTACCGCAAATTAATGAGCAATATAAGTTTTAAATTAGTATATAAATATCTATAATACAATAATATAAAAACTTAAAAAAGGATTTTTAAAAAGAACATTTAAACATGAAGGAATGAAGACAATGAAGAGGAAATGTGGGGATAATCTTCATGAACCTTCATTTCTTCATGTTTAGAATTTTAAATGTTTTATCTGAAATTCTACAATCCTACAAATCCTAATAAATTTTTTCCAAATAATAAATCAATCACCCAAGCAGAGAAGAACAATGCTTGTGCCGCAAAGACTAATCCCCAAATCACAGCAGGAACAAAAGTGAGTTTTCGCAAATTAGCCGCATCTCCCGAACCTTTTGGATTTTCGGCAGAAATATATAAAATGACCAATGAAGAATACAAACTTTCTATGGCAATTACCGATGCGAAAAAATAATTAGTATAAAATGAAAAGGCAGCATTATCGAAATACCAAACACAGAACAAGAGAATCATAAATGTGATGATCCAAAAAATTCCGTATCCGTTGCGCACCCAAAGTGCCAATGATAAAACGCAAATTCCACCAAGAATATAAAGGAACCAATCTTGTTTTCCGGTTTCTAATAACCAAAAAGCACCGAATCCAGCAAACGAAGCAAAAGTATATCCCGCCAATGGAACCAATAATTTTCCGAAAATATTTTTTGATTTGGTGTAAGCTGCTCCCGATGTATCATCAAACAACTCGATACGCTCCACACTTCCGCTCGTGAGAATGGAAAAAATCGCATGTCCCACTTCATGCATTAATGTATTCAAACATCTTAAATAAACTCCTACTTTCGGAATGCGGCAAATCAAAAATGCTGCGATAATCATTCCTATGAGTTGTTGGTTGCGTGTTGCGAAATCCAGCATCAGTTTTCAATTTTCCAGGTTAGTTCAAAATCCCAATTACTACGAATGACTATTGGTTCGTTGTAATAATATATTTTCTCAGGTTGTTTCTTTTCAATTAGATTTCCAGTATCCCATTTGCCATTCCTATTCGAATCATAATAAATTTTCATTTTATAAGTTCCCGGTTTAAGATGTTCAATAATTAATTTTTTATCTGATATTATTTTTCCTTGGTAAATAGCTTTATCACTTGCACCTAAAATTTCCACCACATAATTAGTGTCAGCAACCGAAATTTGAGCAAGTATACTTCCGTAAAAGTCTTTTCTGACTGTTGAAAATGAAATCGTATCAGCTTTAGAATATTGTTTATAGAAAACATCAGCAAAAGCAGAATCTTCCAAAATCAAATTATAACTTGTTTTGTTTTCCCATTTATTGATTAAAGATATTCCATAGCCTAATACACCTGTTTCTATTGGAACTTTAACAGAATCATTCTTGAAAAGATGCATTTTTTCTTTTTTCCAAAGCATCGTTGGCCGATCGTATTTTAATTTCAATTTATCATATAAACTAAAATTAGTATGGGCATTTGTTTTAAGATTCATTGGAGGAATTTTTTCTTTTACTCCTGTTACTCTAAATGTAATTGTATCCTTCGCTTGATTTTCTCCCATTGAAAGAACCACATTTATTTCGCTTCCATTTTCTGTTGCAGGTTTTCTGAGCCAAATATCTATTGTATCTCCAATTGTATTTTTATAGATAGAATGCATATTTGCTTTTGCTATCGTATCATAAGGTAAAACTGTCGCATTCCATTCTGTATAGGGTCTGTTCATTACCATTTGCAATCTTCCTGGCCAAATAAATTTAGAACTTTTTAGATATTGTTTCTCCGACAACTCATTAAATAATCTCAAATTCACCGCCTCATTTTTTTCAGCCACAACTATCGTTTCATTATGAAAAGCAATTTCCTCACTGGGCTGACTGTATTTATAATCCGAATTTCCATCTTTCAAAGCGTAAATTTTATATTCACCAGCGGATAAATTTTGCAATGAATAATTTCCATTTGCATCGGTCTTCGCTAAATAATCCGGAAAGTTTTTCTGAAAAGAAGTATCCGAAAGATTTTTATGTAATAACACCCAAACATTTTTTTCGGGAGCGTTGGTAAAAGCATTGGTCACGGTTCCATTCAGGCTCAAACTATCAATGAAAGCTCCAGTAGAAAAAACATACGTCATACCGGCAGCGGGATTATTTTCGGTAATATCCGAAATGCAATTTCCAAAATTAATGGTGTAAGTGGTATTGGGTTTCAATTCACTATTTAATGCAATGAATAATTTTTTTCCTTTCAAAACATAATCCGGTTTTTCTTCCATTGCTGGAGAAATAATAATTTGTTCGCCCGGATTATTCAGTTTTACATATTCATCAAAAACCAAGACAATGGTTTTCGAATTAAAATTTACAGTCCGGTTTTTGGGCGTCGTTTTTTCTTCCAGGATTTGTGGAGGCGTCACATCTTTCTCTCCACCCGATGGCGGAAACATTTGGGCGCAAGAAGCTAACAACACAAATAATATATAATGATATTTTTTTATTTTTTGAGCCACGAATTACACGAATTGCACTAATTTTTGATTTGAATTAACTGCTTTTATTCTAATATTTTTTGGAAAGAATAACACACGAAATTTTTTTATTTCCGAAGGAAACGTAGTAGTGTCAATTTGTATTTTTAATTTCTTCATTCGTGTAATTCGTGGTTATATTTTTTTCTTCTTTTAATTTCTCCGTATCATATTTAAAAACTTTTCCCAACCATCTCACATAATTTCTCCAAATAAATCTTATCCGTTTCATCAAAATCATTCAAAACGTCACTATCAACATCCAAAACTCCAACGATATTATTTTTTGTGTCGTAAATAGGAACCACAACCTCTGATCGTGATGCGTTACTACAAGCAATGTGGCCTGGAAATGCATCTACATCTGGAACTATTATTGTTTCTCCATTTTCCCAACTTGTTCCGCATACTCCTTTTCCTCTATGAATACGTGTACAAGCAATCGTTCCTTGAAACGGACCTAAGACTAATTCATTTTGTTTGACCAAATAAAATCCGACCCAAAAAAAGTTAAAAGTTTGCTTTAGGGCTGCAGAAATATTCGAGAGATTAGCCACAAGGTCTCTTTCTCCCTCAATTAATGCTTGAATTTGTGGTAAAAGAGATTCGTATTTCTCTTTTTTAGTATTTCCCGAAGTAATTAATTCTTCTGCCATCGGGAACAAAAGTAATTCAATTACTGAGTGCAGGCGAGGGTAGCCACACTGACTTTTGTACCATCGAGTTTTAATAATTCGTTCACACAAGCTTCTATGGTTGCTCCAGTGGTAATCACATCATCAATTAAAAGGATATGTTTACCCTTTAAAGATTCGGGATTTTTTACAGCAAAAACAGTTTCCACATTTCGCCATCTTTCATAACGGGATTTGCGTGTTTGAGAGTCAGAATTGGCCTTACGAATCAAATTTTTACTAGCCTCAATGTCCATAGATTTAGCCACTCCTTTAGCAATCACCATCGATTGGTTGTATCCTCTTTTTCGTTCTTTTTGGGGATGAAGCGGAACAGGTATCACCGCATCAATTCCTCGAAAATAGTCTGAATCCTTCAAAACATTTCCCAATTCATTCCCTAATTCTTCACCTAATTCGGTATTTCCTTTGTATTTTAATTCATGCAACATGTGTTGAACTCCGGCTCCTTTGATGAAGTAGAGAAGAGAAGTTGACGATTCAACCTTTGTTCTGCCCCTAAATAATTTATGGACAGGATTTTCTCGAAAAGTATGAAAATCGGTGCGTGGCATCGAAGCTCGGCAATCAATGCAAATAACTTTTTCATTCTTTAAAAGGTTTTTTGAGCAACCCGCACAAAGGTTCGGATAAAACAAAGCCAGTAAATCTTGTAACATTTTTTATGAATTTTCGTTTGCTAATCAGTTGTAATTCCCACTTATCTTCGCAGCGAAAATAGATTGACCACTTTTAATAATATTTAACTTAAGTTAATAAAATGGAGCCCACACAAAAAAAACCGAAAGACGCACTTTACATTACTATTATCATTCTTCTTGTGTTGGCAAGTGGATTTTTCTGTTGGCAAATGGTTTCCTATATGCCCTATAAAGCTCAACTGGAATCTTGTTCGAATGAGAATGGAGTTTTGAAAAAAGATATTCAAGAATATACTAAAATGTTGGCCGATGCTGGTTTTGGAGATGCCAAAGATTTGAAGCAAGATCTTTCTGTTTTATTGTCAGATTTCAAAGCTTTGGAAACGGATAATGATACCCTCAATGCTAAGATTTCTGCACAAAAAGATAAGATTCAAGAGTTGATGGATCAGGTGGAAAGAAGTAAAGGAGATAGATACGCCATTATTAAATTACAAAAGGAAGCAGGAACCTTGAGAAGCATCATGCAAAGTTATGTGCATACCATTGATTCATTGAATACCTTAAATGTAAAACTCATAGGAGAAATTAAGGATAAGGACGATAAGATTGTTTCTGTTACCAAAGAAAAAGATGAAATTTCGAACGAAAAAGATAAGCTTCAAGATAAAGTAACCAAAGGAGCAAAACTTCAAACTTCGGGATTATATGCAAAAGCCATTCGTGTTCGTGATAGCGGAAAACAAACCGATACAGAGCGTGCAGGTCGTGCTGATATGGTTAAAGCTTGCATGACTATTTTAGAAAACCCAATGACAAAAGCGGGAACTAAAAATGTTTATATGGTGGTTTTAAAACCAGATGCAACAGTGTTAACGGAAGCGCCTTCTTCCACTTTTGATGCCGGTGGATTGAGTTCACAATTCTCATTGATGCGTGAAATTGATTATCAAAATCAAACCATGGATCTTTGTATGTATGCCGATGTAAATGGCGACCTACCCAAAGGAACTTATATCGTTCAGATATACTGTGAGAAAATGTTGATTGGGAAGACTACGTTTACTTTGAAATAGGACCAAACTATCAATGTTGTTGAATCTTAAATCCGCGATGCATCGCGGATCTATAGATATACCACATTAAAATCCTTTCTTATCTTTGCCCCCATGTCATTCAAACGCTACACCATTACCGCTGCGCTTCCCTATGCCAACGGCCCAATACATATCGGTCATATTGCGGGATGTTATCTTCCTGCTGATATTTATACTCGCTATCTCCGTTTGGGAAATAAAGATGTAAAATTCATTTGTGGTTCAGATGAACATGGAGTTCCCATTACCATTAAAGCGAAAAACGAAGGAATCACTCCGCAACAAGTGGTTGACAAGTACCATAAAATAATGGGAGATGCCTTTAAAGAATTTGGAATCTCTTTTGATATTTATTCTCGCACTTCTAATAAAACTCATCACGAAACTGCAGCAGATTTTTTCAAAACACTTTATGATAAGGGTGTTTTCACCGAAGAAATTACCGAACAATATTTTGATGAAAAGGCAAATCAATTTTTAGCGGATAGATATATTGTTGGAACATGCCCGAAATGCGCCAATGAAAATGCATACGGAGATCAATGTGAAAAATGCGGATCATCTTTGAATGCAACGGATTTAATTAATCCGAAATCAAAATTGAGCGGAGAGAAACCGGTTTTAAAAAAAACAAAAAATTGGTTTTTACCATTAGATAAGATTCAACCTCAACTCGAAAAATACATTGAATCTCATAAGGAAGATTGGAAATCGAATGTGTATGGGCAATGTACTTCTTGGTTAAAACAAGGATTACAACCACGAGCCATGACTCGTGATTTAGATTGGGGAGTGAAAGTTCCTGTAGAAGGAGCTGATGGAAAAGTATTATACGTTTGGTTCGATGCACCTATCGGATATATTTCTGCCACGAAAGAATTATTGAAAGACGATTGGAAAAAATACTGGTGTGATAAAGAAACAAAATTGGTTCATTTTATTGGGAAAGATAATATCGTTTTCCATTGCTTGATTTTTCCGGCCATGTTGATGAGTCACGGAGAATTTATTACACCCGATAATGTTCCCGCCAATGAATTTTTGAATTTAGAAGGAGATAAAATTTCTACTTCTCGCAATTGGGCAGTTTGGTTACATGAATATTTGCTAGAGTTTCCCGATAAACAAGATGAATTGAGATTTGTTTTGACTTCCATTGCTCCCGAAACGTCAGATAGTGAATTTACCTGGAAAGATTACCAATCGCGAGTGAATAATGAATTAGTAGCTATTCTTGGAAATTTTGTGAATCGCGTAATTACGTTGATGAATAAGTATTACGAAGGAAAAATTCCTGGAGCAGGAAAGATCGATATCGTAGATAAAAATGTAAAGGATGCCATTGGAAAAGCATATGATTCGATTGTTGCGAATGTAGAAAATTACAAATTTCGCAATGGTTTAGCTGAGGTGATGGATTTAGCTCGTTTTGGAAATAAATATTTGACCGATAACGAACCTTGGAAAATCATCGGAACAGATCCAACTAAGGCACAACACGTGTTAGTAGATTCATTAATGATTATTACACATTTGGGCGCTTGTATTCAACCATTCCTACCATTCACTTCGAAAAAGATTTTTTCGCTCCTAAAAATGGAGAAAAGCGAATACAAATGGAACGATGAAATTGTTTTTCAAGCGGGGCACCAACTAGGTGTACCTGAATTATTATTCAAGAAAATTGAAGATACAGAAATTGATTTTCAATTAGAAAAATTAGCCGCCAGTAAAAATGCAGCAGCAGTTGTTAAAAAAGATTTATTAGCACCAAAAGAATTGATTTCCTACGATGATTTTATCAAGATGGATATTCGTGTGGGAGAAATAAAAGAAGCAGAAAAAGTTCCTAAGGCAGATAAACTTTTAAAGTTGACTGTGGATACAGGAATTGATGTACGTACTGTTGTTTCTGGAATAGCAGAATTTTATACTCCCGAAGAAAGCATTGGTAAAAAAGTAAGTATTTTGATCAATCTTGCACCACGTAAAATAAAAGGAATAGAATCGCAAGGAATGATTTTAATGGCGGAGGATAGTTCTGGCAAATTGAATTTTGTGAATACAGTGGATGATGGTTTCGAGAATGGAAGTGAGATAAGGTAATGTAAAATGACAAATGTTAAAGTTAAAATGGATGAGTTCCTCAATAAAACATTATTCATTTTACATTATTCATTCAACCCGGTCCCATAGTTCAACAGGATAGAACGGGAGTTTCCTAAACTTCTAATCGAGGTTCGAGTCCTCGTGGGATCACAAAAATTACTCTACCACAAACTTATCAGTCGCTATTAATTTGTCATTTTCTGTTAGACGATAAAAATAAATTCCAAACTCTAAGTTTTTGTTCTCAACCAGAATTTCATTCGAGGAAATATTTTCTTTTACCATTACAACTCTTCCTGTTGCATCTAAAATTTCCAATCGCATATTTTCAATATCAACAGATCTATTTATTTTTAGCGTTGCCATTTCATTCATCGGATTCGGATAAAAGGAAACCTGATTGTTTTGTGCAGGATCTTCTATTCCCAACGCCTGGGTAACGGTAAAATTAAAACTATCCGTATCATCCGGTACAATACCCGGAGAACAACCCGGTCCGCCTGAACCACTGCTTAAAGTAAAATTGAAGGTATGATTCCCTGCTTGTAAATATCCTAGATCAAAAGTGTCGGTTACATCGCATATTACAGCTAACATGCCCACGCAGTGACGTGCAGAAGCTGTAGTAGTAAACCCAAGCGTATTGTGACCTTGACTATCCACATCACATCCACCGCTAGTAAACATTAATTCAACATATACCTCAACAAAATCATTCGTGGTAGGGTTGGTTGGATTAGTTGTAATACTGATGATTTGGCCCTGAGAAATAGCTGAGACAAACATTCCTAAAGAAAATAGGGTAGAGAATATTTTTTTCATAATTCTATTGATATAATCGACAGACGGATAGGTAAGGGGCTGGTTGCTTTTTAAAACGCGATTTTTTCAAAGAAAAGTTTAATGACACGAAACAATGATTATAAATGGGAAACAAAAAACCCTGATTGAAAAATCAGGGTCTTTATACTATTTATCCAAATATATTTTTATCCATTCAACGCTTCTGCTCCTGCAACAATTTCTAAAATCTCATTGGTAATGGATGCTTGACGCGCTTTATTGTAAACGATTTTTAATTCTTTCACCATATCATTGGCGTTATCGGTTGCTTTATGCATAGCCGTCATACGAGCACCATGTTCTGACGCATATGAATCTAATAAAGCTTTGAAGAATTGCACCTTTAATGATTTCGGAATCAAATCCTCTACGATTTCTAATTTAGAAGGCTCAAAAATGTATTCGTTATTCGTTTTACTTTCCACCGCATTTGGATTGGCGGCAATGGGTAAAAATTGCTCTGCTACTAATTCTTGTACAGCAGCATTCTTGAATTTATTGTAAACCAAAACTACTTTATCAATGCTCTTGTCTACATAATGTGACATAACATTCTCTGCAATTTTAGAAACATTTGCGAATGATAAGTTATCATACACTTCATTTAAATGCTTAGGGAAATCAGATCCTTTGATATTGTAAGAAGTCTGCTTATAGTACTCACTGGCCTTTTTACCAATAGAAAGCACGGCCACGTTATTGTTTTTGTACTCATTCGCTATTAATAAATTGGCGCGTTTAATCACGTTATTATTAAACCCACCGCATAAACCACGATTAGAAGTAATGACAACAATTAAAACATTATTTACTTCACGAACGGCTCCGTACTTATTTTCACTTACATCCAAACTGGCAGAAAGATTTCCTAAAATTTCACCGAGTTTTGTTGCATATGGACGCATTTGTACAATGGCATCTTGTGCTCTTTTCAATTTAGCAGCCGATACCATTTTCATGGCAGAGGTAATCTGCTTCGTTGAATTAACGGAGGTGATTCTGCTGCGTATTTCTTTTAAGTTAGCCATGGATCAATTCTATTCTTAGTGTGCGTATTTAGCAGATAG
>JBIPLT010000207.1:0-5785 GCA_044368255.1 Flavobacteriales bacterium | reverse complement strand
AAACAAGCCTGCTTCGAAAGAAGTGGGGCTTGTTGCTTTATATCATTCCATAAATAATATTCTCAAATGAATAATTTGGGTTAATTTTATCCCAGTAAAAACACAACATGCTCGAACTACAAAACATTCGCGAAAAAAAGGAAGAAGTTTTAATACGTCTTCAAAAACGCAACCAAGATTTTGCTCCCACGATCGAAAAAATTCTGGAATTAGATGCACAACGCAGAAAAACTCAGAATGAAATGGATGCACAGTTGGCAGAGATGAATAGAATCTCTAAAGAAGTGGGTGCTTTAATGCAACAAAAGAAATTAGATGAAGCTAACGCTGCTAAGGAAAAAACAGGTGCATTAAAATTATCATCTCAAGAATTAAAAGAGAAATTGGCTGAATTGGAAAAAGAACAAAATCAACTTTTATATACCATTCCAAATACGCCAAATGAAATTGTTCCTTCTGGAAAAACACCGGAAGAAAATGTAGAAGTATTTAAACAAGGAGAGATTCCTGCATTGAGTGAAAATGCAAAACCTCATTGGGAATTAACTACTCAATATGATTTAATAGATTTTGAATTAGGAGTGAAAATTACAGGCGCTGGATTTCCAGTTTATAAAGGAAAAGGTGCTAAATTACAAAGAGCTTTAATTAATTTCTTTTTGGACGAAGCAGATAAAGCAGGTTATAAAGAAGTAATGCCACCATTGATGGTAAATGCTGATTCAGGTTTTGGAACTGGACAATTACCCGACAAAGAAGGTCAGATGTATCATTCCACCATCGATGATTTATATTTGATTCCAACAGCAGAAGTTCCGTTGACGAATATTTATCGTGATGTGATCGTTTCAGAAAAGGAATTCCCAATTAAAATTACCGGTTATACACCTTGTTTTAGACGTGAAGCAGGAAGTTACGGAAAAGAGGTTAGAGGATTGAATCGTTTGCACCAATTTGATAAGGTAGAAATAGTTCAAATCGAACATCCCGACCGATCTTATCAAACATTAGATACAATGGTTGAGCATGTAAAAAATCTATTGATAAAATTAGAATTACCTTTTAGAATTTTGCGTTTATGTGGTGGCGACATGGGATTCACTTCTGCATTGACTTATGATTTTGAAGTTTATTCGGCTGCACAAAAAAGATGGTTAGAGGTTAGTTCAACTTCTAATTTCGAAACATTTCAAGCCAACCGATTAAAACTGCGCTTTAAGGATGAAACCGGAAAAACAAGATTTGCTCATACACTAAATGGTAGTGCTTTGGCGTTACCTAGAATAGTAGCTTCTTTATTAGAAAATAACCAAACCAATGAAGGTATTAGAATTCCTAAGGCATTGGTTCCTTATACTGGATTCGAATGGATAAAATAGTATGTACAATAATTTTTAGTTTTTTGGTGATTACGTCATGTAATACAAAACCAGATTTCAGTGCTGAAATTAAAACGATTGATAGTTTAGAAACAGCGGTGAACCAAAGCCTATCAGAATATAAAACGTTCGATACTTCATGGATAAATCCGGTGACTGAGAAGTCAAATTATAATGTGAAGTTGATTAAGCAATTTTATAATCCAGATTCAATCATTGCTGAAGATGTTAAATTAATTTCCTATTATAAAGGATTTAGAAAAGTAGGACCTAATTTAAATAAACAACGTAAGAAGCTTTTGGAGGGTTTTCAAAAGTCTCTTACGCAATTGAAAGATTTGAAAACTGACGCAGAAAATGGAGCGTTGAAAAAAGAAGACCTTGATAAATACATACTTGAGGAAAAGGCTGTAACCACAGAGCTCATTTATAAGTTTAATGATTTAAAGTACACTGTTCAAGAAGTTTTGAAGAATTACGATTCTTTGAACCCAATGATCGAAAAGTTAATTGAAGTGTATAAACTAAAGAATGAAGAATCAGAAAAAAAGAAATAAGCCAAAATTGTTCATACGTTTAATAAACATAGTAATTTTTCTATTCCTAACTTTTCCTGTTTTCTCACAGGCTTCGAGTGACCAACAATTAGCTGCACAATATTTTCAATCGGGTGAGTTTGATAAGGCAGCATTGTATTACGAAAAACTATACAGTAAAAAACCAACTACTTTTTATTATAATTATTTATTAAAGTGTCAGATTGAATTGAAAGATTACAAATCTGCCAATAAGCTCATCAAGAAACACATGAAAAATGAGCCGGGAAATCCAATATTTTATATTGATTTAGGTTCCTTAAATAAATTAGAAGGTGATCAGGATGAATCTATAAAAAATTATGATAAAGTTTTA
This sequence comes from Flavobacteriales bacterium, assembly GCA_044368255.1. Classification (GTDB taxonomy): domain Bacteria; phylum Bacteroidota; class Bacteroidia; order Flavobacteriales_D; family UBA2798; genus CAMBFX01. Next base: position 3,494 of record JBIPLT010000207.1, on the reverse strand, counting down.
AAAGAAATGTCGGGAAACGTAAATCAAGCGCAAGCACTCGGTGCCGCTTTTAAGGCGAAAGAAGAGTTTGGTTACGCATTGAAAGTATATGAAAAGGCAGATAAACTTTTAAATGGAACTACACCTTTCAATATTTTTATTGCTGATATTTATCTAATACAAGGGGAATTCAATAAAGCAATTGATCAATATATTTTATTGGCGGAAAAAGGAGAGACCTATGTTAGTCAAGCGCAAAATGTATTAGCTATCAATGTGAATTTTGAACATGATAATAACTCAAAAGTAGATTATCTTAAATCGGAATTATTAAAGAAAGTTCAGAAAGATCCAGGAAATGAGATTTACAATGAAATGTTGATTTGGTTTTACAAACAAAAAAATGATTATGCCACCGCTTTTATTCAAGTAAAAGCATTAGATAAAAGAAAAAATCAAATAGATCGCGTTTTTCAATTTGCACAAGAATGTAAGAATAATGACAAATTAGATATTGCTCAAAATGCATTTACCTACATCATTGATAAAGGAAATAATGGAAATAGTTATTATGTGGAAAGCAGAATGGAATTAGTAGATGTGCTTTTCAAAAAGGTGGTGTCGAGAGGGATTTATGAAGAAACAGATTTATTAGCATTAGAACAGAATTACGTTGATGTTTTAAACGAATTAGGTCGAAATGCTCAAACAGTTAATTTGGTAAAAGGGTTAGCAAAAATTGAAGCATTTTATATGCAGCGTCCCGATTCTGCAATTGTTTTATTGGAAGAAGCATTAGCTTTTCCTGGTTTATTATTAAAAACTCAAGCTGAGATTAAATTAGATTTAGCTGATGTATTATTGTTGAATGGAGATGTTTGGGAATCTTCATTGTATTATTCTCAGGTTGAAAAATCATTTAAGAATGATGTTATTGGTCATGAAGCGAAATTTAGAAATGCAAAAATTTCTTATTTCACTGGAGATTTTAATTGGGCGCGAGCGCAATTGGATGTTCTGAAAAAGTCTACCTCTAAATTAATTGCCAATGATGCCATGCAATTAAGTCTTTTGATTTCGGATAATTTAACGGTAGATTCTTTATTTGAGCCTTTACAAATGTATTCTCGTGCAGATTTAAAATTATTTAGAAACGATACCAAAGGAGCCGAAAAAACATTGGATACACTTTCTATGCTCTACTCCTGGCATTCATTGGCGGATGAAATACATTATATGAGATTTCGTATAGCTAAACAGGAAAAGAATTTTGATAAAGCGGTGAAGGAATTAACAGTTGTTTCAGATCAGTTTTCATTTGATATTTTAGCTGATGATGCCTTATTTAACTTGGCGGAAATTTTTCATTACTATTATAAGGATGAAGAAAAAGCTGCTGAATATTATAAAAGAATATTATTTGATCATCCCGGAAGTTTGTATGTAATTGAGGCTAGAAAACGTTTCCGTGTTATTCGTGGTGAAGGTTCGGAAGAAAATTCAGGAGAGTGATTTTAATTTATAAATTTCACAAGAATTAAAATCCAATGTTAGTTTTATAAAGAAAACAATAATAAAAAAATCAAAAAATGATTATCTATAATGTTACTATAAGCATTGATATTGACGTTCACGAAGAGTGGGTGCAATGGATGAAAGAGGTGCATATTCCTGATGTTTTAGCAACTGGAATGTTTTTGGAAAGCCGTTTTACCAGAGTAATTGGTGAAGAAGAAAATGGAAAAACATATTCAATTCAATATTTATGTTCGAGTATTGATACCTATGAAAAATACCAAATGGAGCACGCACCTCGTTTACAAAAAGAAGTGGCTGAAAAATATCCAGGTAAATTTTCTGCATTCAGAACTATATTGAATGTGGTGGATATTAAGGAAGCCAATAAGTGAAGGAGCTAATAATTAACTCGCCAAATCGTCAAATCATCAAATCAAAAAATGAACTACGTTAAGCCCAAAAAACATCTCGGTCAGCATTTTTTGCATGATAAAGATATTTGTCAGCAAATAGCAAATTCATTAACGTTTTATGGTGATTATAAAGATTTAATTGAGATTGGTCCTGGTACCGGAGCGCTTACTGAATATTTAATTCATCATAAAAATGTGAATTTATATTTGATGGATATCGATCCTGAATCGATTACTTATTTGAATGAAAATTTTAAAGACAAGGTAAAATCTATAGTACATGATGATTTCTTAAATTATCAATTAGAAAAATTGATTCCTGAAGGAAAAATCGGAATCGTTGGTAATTTCCCGTATCATATTTCCACTCAAATTTTATTTCGTGTTCTCGAATACAAAGATAGAATTCCAGAGGTGGTGGGAATGTTTCAAAAGGAAGTGGCCGTTAGAGTTGCAGAGGGTCCTGGAAGTAAAGATTACGGAATTATTTCTGTTTTACTTCAAGCTTATTATGATATCGAATATTTATTTACAGTAGATGAACATGTATTTACACCTCCACCGAAAGTGAAATCAGGGGTAATTCGTTTAACTAGAAATAAAGTTGAAAAATTAGATTGCGATGAAATATTATTTAAGCAAGTAGTAAAAACTTGTTTCAATCAACGAAGAAAAATGATTCGTAATTCTATTCGCACATTAAATCCGAATGCTGCCGATCATAAATATTTTACTAGACGCCCCGAACAATTGAGTGTAGCAGAATTTGTGGAGTTGACCAATTGGGTGAAGGAGAATTCTTAGCAGTTGGCTTCAGCCAACTGATTAAAAAATTTTACAAATTTTCTAGGCTTTAGCCGAACATTAACATTTGGATTTATTTTCGCGTATGCCTGATTGGATTAATTGGTAGATGAATTTACTATTAAAATCATTTTAGAAAGGCTTATTTTGCCTAAGAAATACTATTGCAGCAACTAATTTCCCCAAACCTTTTCCTACCTTTGTTACATGCAATTTGAACTCACACAAGAATACATCGATAATCTCAAAGAAGCCGTTGAAAAAGGCAACGATGGTTTCATTGTATCTAGTTTAAATGATTTGCATCCTGCCGATATTGCCGAAATTCTGAATTTGCTCAATGAAGATGATGCACAATATATTTTCAAACTTGTTGATGCAGATAAGGCCGGTGATACTCTTCTTGAGTTGGATGATGATGCGCGTGAGCATTTATTAGAATCTTTAACCACCAAAGAAATTGCTGCTCATCTCGAAGAAATGGATTCGGATGATGCGGCCGATGTAGTGGGTGAATTATCTGAAGATAAACAGCGGGAAGTAATTTCTCAGATTGAAGACAAAGATCAGGTGAGTGATATCGAGCATCTACTCGAATATGACGAAGAATCTGCCGGTGCATTAATGGCTCGAGAATTGATTCGCGCCAACGTAAATTGGACAGCCGATCAATGTATTGTTGAAATGAGAAAGCAAGCAGAAGAAGTGGAAACTATTTATACCGTTTATGTAGTAGATAATGATGATAAATTGGTTGGATTACTTTCATTGAAATCGTTA
>JBIPLT010000206.1:0-5791 GCA_044368255.1 Flavobacteriales bacterium | reverse complement strand
TCTGAACTTTTTTTCTCGCTCTCGAAAGGATTGTAGTAAGGATTTATTTTAACCACTGGTTGAGAAATCACTTTATCTTTATCCGGGATGGTGATTTCCATGGAAGCTTCGATTTCAAAATCCAATGAGGGAGAAAGATTAAACATTCCAATCGCTCTTCTCGTTGCTGAGTGAAGTATGGCATAAATTAATCGTTCATCTTCAAATTTTATTTCTGTTTTGGTTGGATGAATATTTACATCAATTGTTTTTGGATCTACTTCAATAAATAAAAAATACGAAGCAAAATGATCTTTCGGAATTAATCCATCATAGCAAGATTGAATAGCATGATGTAAAAAATGACTTTTAATAAATCGATCGTTCACAAAAAAGAACTGTTCTCCTCTAGTTTTTTTAGAATTCTCTGGTTTACCAATAAAACCATAAACTCTCACAAATTCCGTTTTCTCTTCTAGTGGAGCTAATCTTTCATTGTAGTTTTTTCCAAAAATACCAATGATACGTTGACGTAAATTTGATTTCGGTAAAGTATAAATTATATCTTCATTGTGACTCAAGTGCATTTCTATAGAAGGATGTGCCAGCGCCACTCGTTGAAATTCGTCAATGATATGTTTTAATTCAACGGGATTTGATTTTAAGAAATTTCTACGTGCAGGAACATTGTAAAAAAGGTTTTTTACATTGAAAATGGTTCCATCAATGGTGCTAACTGGTTCATGCGATTTTATTTCTGAACCTTCAATTTGAATCATTGTTCCCAATGAATCTTCGGCTTTTTTGGTTTTCATTTCCACTTGAGCCACTGCTGCAATGGAGGCTAAAGCTTCGCCCCTAAAACCTTTTGTTTTTATGCTGAAAAGATCATCTGCATTTTTGATTTTGGAGGTGGCATGACGTTCAAATGCCATTCTTGCATCTGTTACCGACATTCCTTTTCCATTATCAATAACTTGTACTAATGTTCTTCCAGCTTCTTTGGTATTTAATCGAACACAATCAGCACCCGCATCAATAGCATTTTCAAGTAATTCTTTTACTACCGAAGCTGGTCTTTGAACCACTTCACCAGCTGCAATCTGATTGGCAACTGAATCAGGAAGTAAACGTATGATGTCTGACATTTGATTTTTTTATTGTTGAATCCACAATTCGATGAGATCGAATTTTTTGTAAACGTAAAATCCAACCATAACGAATGCCCCAATTAATAATAAAATTAACGCATTGGATTTTCTAACTGAATTATCATACTCTTCACCTCTCCATCGATTCGACATAGCAGCTCTAAAATGAAATTCGCGAACTTTTTTATCTCCTTTTTTATGGTCGTCTTCATCCTTACGAATTTGGCGCTCAATTTCAGCTATTTTTTCCTTGCGTTCATCGTAATAGCGAGGAACGTAAGTGAACTCACGTGCTTTGGCAACTTTAGAAATTTGTGGACGAATAGATAACATAGTTGCAAATTTAAGGGTTTTACTCTCACAGAACGATTAATTTTTAAGTTTATTTTCAATTTAGTTGGAATAAAATATCTATTTTTTTTTCAATTAAGTTAATGGTAGAAAAAATAGGGTAAATTGCAATTTGTTGGTAAATTTGAAACCAAATGAAAAATAAACCTGATTTTACAGCAATTGAGGCAGATTTGAATTTATCGGTGGAAACTCATCGTAAGAATTCATTCGGAAACTGGGAAACCAACGAAGGAATTTCCGTTAAAGATTATTTTGAAAATAAGGCTGTGGAACCTCATGGTTTTATTGCCGGTAAAGCCCCTTTTTTACGGGGCCCTTATGCAAGCATGTATACGCAGCGCCCTTGGACCATTCGTCAATATGCAGGATTTAGCACGGCCGAAGAAAGTAATGCTTTTTATAGAAGAAATTTAGCGGCCGGACAAATGGGATTGTCTGTTGCATTTGATTTACCTACTCATCGCGGTTACGATTCAGATCATCCTCGTGTAACAGGTGATGTGGGAAAAGCTGGAGTGGCTATTGATTCTATTTTGGATATGAAAATTTTGTTCAATGAAATTCCATTGGATAAAATGTCGGTTTCCATGACGATGAATGGAGCAGTGCTTCCTATTTTAGCTTTTTACATTGTAGCAGCAGAGGAACAAGGTGTAAAACCAGAATTACTTTCAGGAACAATTCAAAATGATATTTTAAAAGAGTTCATGGTTCGTAATACTTATATTTATCCTCCAGCACCGAGTATGCGAATTATTGCGGATATTTTTAGATATACAAGTCAACACATGCCGAAATTTAATTCCATTAGTATTTCGGGTTATCATATGCAAGAAGCAGGAGCCACTGCTGATATTGAATTGGCATATACATTGGCAGACGGATTAGAATATTTGCGAACGGGAATTAAAACAGGATTAGATATTGATGATTTCGCTCCCAGATTATCTTTTTTCTGGGGAATTGGGATGAATCATTTTATGGAAATTGCGAAGATGAGAGCAGCAAGAGTTCTTTGGGCAGAAATCGTAAAATCATTTCATCCTAGGAATGAAAAATCGATGGCCTTGAGAACGCATTGTCAAACTTCAGGCTGGAGTTTAACAGAACAAGATCCTTTTAATAATGTAGCGAGAACCGCAATCGAAGCAATGGCTGCTGTAATGGGTGGAACTCAATCATTACATACTAATGCATTGGATGAAGCAATTGCATTGCCAACAGATTTCTCAGCGAGAATTGCCAGAAATACACAATTGATTTTACAAGAGGAATTAGAAATATGCAGAACAGTTGACCCTTGGGGCGGTTCGTATTATGTGGAATTTCTTACGGAGCAATTGATTTTGAAAGCTAGAAAATTAATGGATGAAATTGAGGCGCATGGTGGAATGTCGAATGCCATTGAAACAGGATTGCCAAAAATGCGAATAGAAGAAGCTGCAGCGAAAAAGCAAGCCAATATTGATTCGGGAAGAGAAATTATTGTGGGAGTGAATCGGTATGAAGTAGAAAATAATACGAAGATTGATATATTAGAAATTGATAATTCGAAAGTAAGAGATCAACAATTGGAGCGATTAAAAAAATTGCGTGAATCGAGAAATGAAAGTGAAGTAAATGAAGTTTTAGAAAAATTAACTGCGGCGGCAAAAAGTGGAGAAGGAAATTTATTAGAATTAGCTGTTGAAGCGGCTAGAAAAAGAGCTTCATTAGGAGAAATTTCATTGGCATTAGAAAAAGTTTATGGAAGATATAAGGCAACCATTCGATCTGTTTCGGGTGTTTATTCTAGTCAAGCGATGAATGATAATGAATTTATAAAAGCGCGTGAACTTTCGGATAAGTTTGCGAAACTTGATGGACGCAGACCAAGAATTATGGTGGCTAAATTAGGACAAGATGGTCACGATAGAGGAGCAAAAGTAATTGCTACTTCATTTGCAGATATGGGATTTGATGTGGATATAGGTCCGCTTTTTCAAACTCCAGCCGAAGCGGCTATGCAAGCCGTAGAAAATGATGTGCATATTTTAGGCGTTTCTTCATTGGCAGCAGGACATAAAACTTTGGTGCCAGAAGTAATTGAAGAATTAAAAAAATTAGGCAGAGAAGATATCATTGTAGTGGCAGGTGGAGTTATTCCGCAACAAGATTATGATTTTCTTTTTAAGAGTGGGGTTGCAGCAGTTTTTGGACCAGGAACTAAAATTCCGTTGGCGGCAGCGCAGTTGTTGGAGTTGATGATAAAGGGAATGGGAAAATAATTAATGTAAAATGTAATTTGAATAAGGATAGACAAGTTTGCTTATAATAGATGCGATTAGCGAGCAAACGAAACAAAAAAACGAGAAACTTCTTTACACATGCAATCGAAAGCCAAAACTCCCCTCGAATACCTTGCTGAACTTCCGGAAAACCGACAATTAGCAATGGATAAATTGTATAAAGCGATAAAGAAAAATATTCCTAAAGGTTTTTCTGAAGGAATGGTATATGGAATGTTGGGATGGATTGTGCCTCATAAATTATATCCAGAGGGTTATCATTGTAAGCCAGAAGATCCACTTCCATTTTTGAGTATTGCCTCTCAGAAAAATTTCGTTGCAATTTATCATATGGGAATTTATGCAAATCCGAAATTATTGAAATGGTTTGTAAATGAATTTCCCAAGCATAGTAAATCTAAATTAGACATGGGAAAAAGTTGTATTCGTTTCAAGAAAATGGAGGATATACCTTTTAAACTCATTGGTGAATTAGCTTCTAAAATGACGGTAAAAGAATGGATTGACATGTATGAAATAGCTTTTAATAAAGGTTCGAAAAAGAAATAATGGAAGAACTAGCTTGAAGCAAACATTTAAAAATATTTGGAATAATTTATCCTTCATGGGATTGAAGGATTATGATGTTGAAGAAGCTTATTTAAATTTTAGGGAAATAGTTTTGTTGAATCGGTTGGTAAGTGTTTTAATGCTTCTTTTTATTCTTTATTTGCCCATCGAAATAATTTTTAATAGTTGGTCATTCGGATTCATCATAGTAGCACAACTAATCGTTATATCGGGTGTTTTAGTATTTAATCACTTTAAAAAATACGATGTTGCCAGATGGTACTTTTTATTTGTATCGATTTTAGCCACAGGTCCACTTTTATACGTTACACCGGTTCAAGCCTCCAATCATTTATTTTTAATTCCTGTTTCATTAATTCCTGTGATAATGTTTAAGGAAAATTGGAAAATATTTTTGGGATTTGGATTTGTTTTCTTTTTGTTTTATTTCATTGCATTTACTCGACATTTAGTTCCAGACATTATTAATGTTTCACTAAAAACATTAGAATTTTTCTCTTATATTTTTAATGGGATGTTATTTTTTATTTTGTTTTTTCTTATGTTTTATTTTAAAAATAGCAATAGAGATTATGAAAAAGTGATTGAGCAAAAATCACATCAACTAAGAGAATCTCATGAAATTATTTTAGAAAAAAATAAAGACATTACAGATTCTATTAATTATGCAAAAAAAATTCAAGAAGCCTATATGCCCAACAATAATGTTCTTCTTTATCATTTTCCAGAATCATTTTTATTATTTAGGCCCAAAGATATCGTGAGTGGTGATTTTTATTGGATGTATAATCCTGATAATACCAATGGAGAAAAATTGGATGAAGTATTTGTTGCCGTTGCCGATTGTACAGGTCATGGAGTTCCAGGAGCAATTATGAGTGTTATCTGTTGTAATGCTTTAAATGAAGCTGTCATTACAAAAAGAATTCATGATACAGGAAGAATTTTAGATGAAACAAGAGAAATTATTATTCGTAATTTAAAAAGTAATACTACGCGCGACCGAAAAGATGGAATGGATATTTCATTGGTGAGAATTAATAAAAAAACAAAAGAAATTCAATTTAGTGGAGCAAATAATCCACTTTGGTATATTGAGAATAGCGAAATCAAGGAATGTAAACCAGATAAGCAACCAGTAGGAATATATGAGAATATGAAACCCTTTACATCTCATAAAATTTTGAATTTAGAATGTCGAATTTCGAATTTATTTCTTTTCACTGATGGTTTTGCCGATCAATTTGGCGGAGAGAAAGGTAAAAAGTTTAAGTATTCTAATTTACAAAAATTATTACTGAGCAAAGCTAACCTTGAACTTTCAACTTTAAACGTTGAACTAAAAAATGCATTTGAAAATTGGAAAGGCAATCTGGAACAGGTGGATGATGTTTGTATAATTGGAATTAGAATTTGAACCGCGAAGCAAACAATCAATGTCCTTACAAT
>JBIPLT010000205.1:0-5811 GCA_044368255.1 Flavobacteriales bacterium | reverse complement strand
AGGAACTGTTGAAGCAGTTACACTTCCAATAGCCACATCAAAAATGGCAAGTCCATCTGCATTTGTTCCACCGTTTCCAAAAACACCACCTGCTACTGCTGTACCAAATCCATCACCGGGTTGTGTTCCTGTATCAATTACTCTAATTTTTGTTCCTGTTGGCGCCATTGAAGAGCCACCTACGTAAACTATTTGTCCTTGGGTTACTGATCCTGTGGTAATAGAAAAACCATAGGTATTTGTTCCGCCCGTAATCCATCCATTCGCTGTTCCTGTACCGTTATTACAAACCACTACTGAATAAGGAGTAACAGAAAAATCAATATTTCTTGTTGCTACTAATTCTACATATTCAAACGGAGAATCCGTTCCTGCAGGGTTTGGGAGTAATTCAGAAATAATCAACCCAGGACCTTGCCCGAATGAGTTTATTCCTATTAACATAAACAAAGGAAGAATTAAACCTCCTAAAAATTTTCTTTTCATTGATTTCACTTTTTTAGTTGCCACAAAATTGTAGCTTAAAAAAGGAAACAAGGCTAAGCCTGAATTATGAAAAGATTAGATAAGTTCATTCAATATGAATTTAAAATACCGAAAAAACAAATTAAATATTATTGAAACAAAGAATAAAAGAAATCAATATCAAAAACTAATTTTAAAATAATAATTAACGTGAGGATAATATTCACTTAACAAAATTCTGTTTTCATTCTGATAAAAATTTAGAATACCATTTTCCAGAGTCCTTAATCGTACGTTTTTGGCTTTTAAAATCAACATGCACTATTCCAAATCTTGGGCGAAAACCCTCTGCCCATTCGAAATTATCAGTAAATGACCAGATGAAATATCCTTTCACTTTTACCCCTTCGTTTTTCGCTCTTAAAACCTGATTCAAGTATTCTCTAAAAAAATATTCCCTGGCAATATCTTTCACTTCGCCATGAGCATTTACCTCATCCTTAAATGACGATCCGTTTTCGGTGATGATAATTTTTTTTACGGATGGCATTTTATCAAATTTTTTCAAAACATGATAAATACTTTCAGGATATACTTCCCAATTCATTAAAGTATGATGCACTTTTCTTTTAGATGCAGGAATAATTTTCGCTTTCAGAAATGGAATATACCAAGTATGTTTAATAATTTCTCTGGTATAATTTTGAACTCCTATAAAATCATAATTGGCTTTCATTAGTTTTTCATCATCCGCCTTCATGAAATCGTAAATTTTTTCCAATGGTTTGAATTTTTTCATTGGATAACCATCACCCGAAAGAGGATCAATTAATAAATGATTCAAAATAAAATCGGCACGCTCGGTTGCTCGCTCATGTTTTGATAGAGATGAAAATGGCTCTAAATGTGAACACGAAAAAGTGGTTCCGATTTCTAAATCTTTATGATAACTTCTTAAATTTTCTGGAGTAATACCTTGCACTAATGCCGTATGATGGATAGCTTTTAAAAAATGAGAAAGATTTCTAAATCCAGGTGCATGTGCTCCCATGAAATAACCAGCACCTGTATAAACCAATGGCTCATTTAAAACCATCCACTTTTTTACTTTATCACCAAATGTTTTTATTATTAAAGAAGCATATTCGGAAAACCAATGAATAATTTCTCTATTGGCCCAGCCTCCTTTTTTTTGCAATTCTAATGGAAGATCCCAATGATAAAGTGTAATCCAAGGTTCAATTTTATATTGGAGACAAGTGTCAATTACACGATGATAAAAATCCAAACCTTTTTGATTAATTCTTCCAATTCCTTCTGGAAAAATTCGAGACCAAGAAATAGAAAATCTAAAATTTGGAATTCCCATAGCAGCCATCATTCGAATATCTTCTTCATAACGAAAATAAAATTCACAAGCATCATTACCTGTTTCTTTATTTGCCGCTAAACCTTTATTAGTAAATTCATCCCAAATAGATGGACCCTTTCCATCCGCATTATGAGCGCCTTCAATTTGATAAGCGGAGCTGGAAACGCCCCAGATGAAATCATCACCGAAATCTTTTTTCTGTAGGTTATACATGAATTATTATTATCGAATGTGATTCTGAATAATTCGATCTACAATTTTTCCAGTTTCATCCGGATAATTGACCGTAACGGTTTTTGAAGTTTCTAACCAATCACTAATGGTTGGAATATGTTTTTTCTTAAATGATTTTATTACACTTACGCCCATTCCTTTTAAAGCAACCGCATTGCATAATTGTTCATATTGACTTTTCATCGGAATCACTAATAATTTTTTTTCTAAATATAAAGCCTCACTGGGAGTGGCAAATCCTGCTCCACAAATAATGCCCTTGCAAGTTGCAAAACTTTTAGTGAATAATTCCTTATTAATAGGATGAACAGAAAAATTATCCACTTCAAAAGTTTTTTTAGTATGTTTTGAAAATATGTGAAATTTTATTTTTTTGAATTGCTTTAATTTCTGAATGATTTTGGCTTCATCGAAACTCGGAAGATAAACTACATAATGTCCTTTGTCTTCTACTTTCAATTCACGAATATCTTGACGAATGATCGGTGTATAAATTCCAGCATTGTATTTTTTAAAATGAAATCCGTATTGTGTGGTGCAGGGTGCATAATAATTCAAGACTAATTTTCCTATTGGATCAAACTTTTTAGGTTGTGGAGAACCATCTGCCAAAACTGCTGCTTGATTACTCAAACCAATACATTCCATTTCTGCCTTTCTTGCTGCCCAACTGGAAACCGGTTCAAAATCGCTTATGACTAAATCATATTGTTTAATATTTAATTCTCGAATTTCATCATAAAGATTTTTTATTCTGCTTTTTCGATAAGTTGCTAAATAATCTATTCCACCTTTTTTACCAAAAATAAAACTCAAACCGTAATATTTATATTTCACGTCGAATGATAATGCAAGATCATATTGAATTCCGCTCACCAGAATATCGAGATTACCTTTTTTTTGTAAATGAGGAATGATTTCTGCCGCACGACTCAAATGTCCGTTTCCTGTTCCTTGTATCGCGTAAAGTATTTTAGTCATGGGAGGTGGTTTTTAAAGAGTGAATGAACATACTGCAGCTCATCTTAAGCAGAAATATTAAATTCTTCGATCAACTTTTGAAATAATTCTTTTGTATTAAGATTCACTATTTGATTATCCTTCAAATTCATGTTCTGTGCAATTTCATCTTTTGAATAACTATATAAAGACCATTTTCCTTCATTATATTCTAATGCAGAAAGATTCTCCACCCAATCGCCCGAGTTCAAATAAGTCACACTTCCTTTTACGTTAGAAATTTCTTTGATGATGGGCTGATGAATATGTCCGCAAATAACATATTTATATTTTTTTTCTATTGCCAAATCTGCCGCCACTTGCTCAAAATTATTAATGAACTTCACTGCAGATTTAACATTATCTTTTATTTTTTTTGATAAGGAAATTTTTCCTCTGCCTAATTTTTCAGATATCTTATTGATAAAACGATTTAATAAAATTAAAAGATCATACCCTTTTCCTCCTAATTTGGCCAACCATTTAGAATGCTTCATAGTTACATCAAAAACATCGCCATGAAAAATCCAGGCTTTTTCTCCATTTAAATCCAATAATAATTTATTGGTGATGGTGAAATTACTCATTTTGAAACCGGCAAATTTCCGTAAGGTTTCATCGTGATTTCCGGTGATATAAATAACAGGAGTTCCTTTAGCGATTTTCTTTGTCAGATACTTGATGATCTGCATATGTTCCTTAGGCCAATATTGTTTTTTGAAATTCCAGATATCAATGATATCTCCGTTAAGAATAATTTTTTTAGGCTTGATGCTTTTTAGGTAACGTAGTAATTCTTTGGCATGACAACCATAAGTTCCGAGATGAACATCGGAAATAACTACTATATCTACTTTTCTTTTTTCCATTCGTTTAGATCATCTGCTTATTTTAAAAGGGGAAGAAAACCACCTCTTGCAGAAAATCTGAAACATGGATAGTAAAACTCTATTCATCCTAATTTGTGTTTTAAATTCTTCACAAATAATTTTACTACAAAACTCAGAAATGAATCTATCTTGAATTTAATGAAACTATTACTTTAAGATTAAGCGAGGTTATGCTTATGTTAGGTTAACATTTATATGTTGACAATAGTGAATTATAAAAAACTTAAAGATTATTGCGTGTAAATTCAATTCAAATTTTCAAGAAAATAACATTTCATTTTCAAAATAATTAAAATACAACATTCATTTATTGGGATTAAAATAAATCAGCATTTGATAATACGAGTTATACAGGAAATCTATTTCGACTACCAAAAAATAGCTCTTCTAATTTTATGATTAAGAATCCGAGCCAACTAAATCAAAACAGGGCCAAAACTTGAGAGTTAATTAATTTAATATAAATCAACGTGTTATATTTCTAATATTACCAAAATATATCTAATATTAATTTAGTGTTAAGTCTATGGTAACATCAGGTTAATGCTTGCGTATATTTGGTATATAAAATTTACGCCCTATGAAAACTTTAGCTTTTGTCCTCGCCCTTTTAATCAACGTTAGCGTGATTGCACAAGGTTCTACTCCTACTTATGTAAAAGTAAGTACAAATAAAGTGAAAGTAACTTGGTTTCATGCCAATGGTGAAGTGAAAGAAATTGGATATTTTGTAAACAATACCAAAGATGGTGTTTGGGAAACTTATAACGAAAAAGGAATCAAAACTTCTGAAGCCAGCTTTGCTAACGGAGTGAAAAATGGTAACTGGTCCATTTATAACGAAGAAGGAAACTTAACTTATCATATGGTTTATGAAGATGGTAAAAGAGTGATAGCTACACAATGGGATAATAATGGAGATTTGATTGCTGGAAAGCAAGACGCAAAGTAAAAATTGAATATTGACTAATACAGATAAATCCTCAGAAGCAATTCTGGGGATTTTTTTTGTTGCTTATTTTTTAATTCATTTTGATAATCTCAAGTTCAGATTCACATAATATTGGCTTAACAACAAGTTTTTATTCTATCCTTCCTTCAGCTTGTAATTGCGCTGATTAAGTAAATAAGGTGGAAAAGGCCGTTTTATAACATTAACATTTACTTAAAATCGTTTTTACCCGCAAGCAATACGCCTAACGTTACTTTGCAGTAAATAAAAAACGAAAATGAACAGTAAGACGCCCACTCATTCAAAGGAAAAATTATTTACAAAAATTAAATGTGTACTAAGCATTGTATTTATATTTTTAGCTGGCATAACTTATTCTCAAAGCGGAAAAATTACCGGAACAGTTGTAGATGCCAAATCTGGCGAAGAACTTTTAGGAGCAACTGTTTTAATTGAAGGAACAACCAAAGGAGCTTCTGTTAATATTGAAACTGGGAAATATCTATTAGATAATATTGCTCCTGGGAAATATAATTTGATTTGTCAGTTCATTTCCTATCAAGCAAAAAAAATAACAGATGTTGAAGTAAAAGCTGGCCAAACTATTGAAGTAAATATTGCACTAGATGGAAGTGGTTTAAATTTAGATTCAATTGTAGTGGTAGGAGTGAAAATTACCAATAACGAAGTAGCCATCATTGAAGAAATTAAAGAAGCTGACGGAGTGGTGAGTGGTTTATCTGGTGCAACCATTCAAAAAGGTAGCGATCGTGATGGTGCAGAAGTTGCAAGAAGAATTCCAGGTGTTACTGTAATCGACAATCGATTTGTAATGGTTAGAGGTTTATCTGAAAGATATAATTCTGTTTTATTAAATAATGCATTAACTCCAAGTGTTG
>JBIPLT010000204.1:0-5816 GCA_044368255.1 Flavobacteriales bacterium | reverse complement strand
TTCGATACACTCATTGGAAGGACCTGTTTGAATATCAGTTCTTGTACATTCAAAAAAGAATGTGATCCGAATGATTTAGGATTGGATATTCAGGAATTGATGTCGGCCATTGCTACTGAAGGTGAATTGGACGGTTCAGAGGTAGATTTACAGTCTGCCGCATTAACTCCATTTAGTACACCTTTGATTCGTGCCTATTTGGGTGCACCCAATGATGAATTGGATTGGGACTGGGATATTTCCAATCATTCCTGGCTGATTTCAGATAGTACTGATAATACGAAAAGAATTCGACTTTACATAAGAGAATTGGATCCTCCAACTTTTAACTTGAGTAATTTAGATTCTATAACTGGATTCTTTGGTATTACTCCGAATTATGCGCACTATTTTACCATTTATGCACTTTATGGTGTTGCTGGTGATACATTGAAAATTCAAGCTGGTGCGATACTTGAAAATGATCCTGATACAATTGCGCTTTCATTGGGCGAATGTGATTTACCCGATCCAGCTACTTGCAATGAAATTGGCCATGAAGTTTTAGAGGATTTAGAAATGTTGGTTCAGTATATTCTCTACTATGATTTGTTTGAAGATACAATCAACCTTTATGATAATGCACTATTCACTCCATTGTTGCAATCCTTTTTAGGAGATACTACTGGTTCAACCACCAGTGAATATATCCATGATTATTTGGTTGAAGGGCTAGACTCAACGCATGTTGATACTTTCCGAATTAATATGATAGGTTGCGATTTTGAAATATGGCATGAGGATGACGGAACTCCTGAATTACATTTTGATGATTTAGTATTTGTTGGTGATTTAACACCAATGGGCGGACCTGATTTTGAAGGTAATTTTCATGATTTTTATATCCCTGTGAGTTATGCAACTGCTGGAGCAAATTATGATGATACACTTTATGGTAGCTCATGTTGGCCATTAAAAAATTGTGAACCATGTCCTCAGATGATAGAGGAAGAAAGTGAAATGATGATGGCGTTTTTTGCTGAAACAACTTCTCCATCACCTGATTCTTCCAGTATCGGGGTGTTCATGTCTTTGATAAATATTCCTCCCGATTTATCAGCTGATTATTCAATGCAGGATAGTTTGGATTTATTATCAGGAAAAATTTATCTGGATCAAACAACAGATAAATACGTTGAATACCGTGATGCCATATTAGATATTAATCAAAGCAATGGATGGAGTTCGACCGATTCTTTATTTGTTGCTCCAATTACACTTCGACAGTTTAATGCTTCGGGAATGCAGTATGTGCATCAATATTATTTGCCTTTTGTACAACGATTCATTTCTGATATAGATGATAGAAATTGGCTGGTGGATCCTTCCAAATTCATCACTGAAAATGGTTTGGCGAATAATGTAAATCAGCAATACAATCGTTATGTGAAGGCGGTGAGCCGATACAATAACCGTTCAGTGATGGCTGGATTGGATACCTTCATCATCAAACCTGCTATTGATTTCTTTTATGAGAAAAGATCAGAAGATATTTATCAATACATCGCATATTTACAAGATTTTCCAGATGGTATGGGTAGTCCAGCAGAAGATGTGGATACTTGGTTTGGTTCTTCAATGATGCTCATGTCGATGAGTTTTGAAGATAGTTGTGATTTATTATATGATTTATATGTAGATGCCTATACGGATTTTGAAGCATATCAGGATACCAATAATACTTGTTTCAATTATGAACTAATTGCACCATTCTATAGCCAAAGTGATTTTGTAGATAATAACCTCTGTTGTTCCGATACTGGCTTAGCAGTTTTTAACCAATATATCGAAGTGCTTTCAGATACATCGCAATGGTGTCCGGGTCCAATGCCATATTTATCCAGTTGCGACAGCATTATTTCTGACGACACTACTTGTTTGGTCATTTATCATGCCTACTTGGATCAATTAACGGCTTTTAACAATTCCGATTGGGCCGACTCTATGAATGTTTACCTCGATACCAATTTGTATTTTTCTTATGAAATGTTTCTTAAAACCGGCATGTGTGAATGTGCCGAGGATTATATTGTATGGCTTGAACCTTATTTTGATATTCCTGTAGATACATCTCTGAATGATCCATTAAGTTTAGATCAATATTGTACTATTGATTTGAGTTCAAAATCATATTGTTCAGAATCTTATTATATCTATCTCGATACCGTTTTAGCTTTTAACTTGTGGAATGACGATCACCCTGAATGGGATAATCTGCTGATTTCTTCATCTGGAGAATTCGGTTCTTCGGGCTATTGTTATTGTGTGGAAGGTTATGTGGCTTACCTGAATTCGATTATGGAGGGAATGACTCCTCATTCGGCAGGTAATGAAGTCTTGACCCATATTTCACGATATTGTACAGGTATTACCCCTGAATGTACACCTACAGCACCAGTACTTGGTAATTTCGTTTCTCCAATTCTTACGGCATATTCTAACCCATGTGTTGAATACATGACCAACATGGCATTAATGAATGCACAAAATGATTATAATGATTATGTGGATAGTTTAGCTACTGAAATTCGAAGCCGCTATATCGAACATTGTTTATCTGCAGTTGAGAATTTCGAAGTGAATTACATTGACAAAGAATACCATTTCACTTTGTATTACTATGACCAAGCGGGTAATTTAGTAAAAACTGTTCCACCTGAAGGAGTACAATTACTCAATATGCGTGACCCTTTAGATGATACTGCCATATTGGTTAATTACGATCGAACCAATGGAACAAGAACCATTTTCACGAGTCATTTGATGGAAACACGTTACGAATATAATTCATTAAATCAATTGGTAAAACAAGCTATGCCCGATCATGATAAGATGACCATCTGGGAAACTACTTTACCCAATGGATTGGATTCACGATTAGAGGGAACCGAGGTCAATTTTACCAATGAAAGCAACGGTTTTATGAGTGGATTTATAACAGTAAACGGTTCTGATCGTGGTATGCTTTATAGAACTTCAGATGGCGGTGCTTCATGGAAAAAAGTGGATTATACACTTGGGGCCGCTATCAACAAAATGCATTGGGTGAACGATACATTGGCATATGCAGTAGGCAACGATGGAATTGCACTAAAAACTATTGATGCAGGACAATCATGGAGTATATTAAATGCATATCGAAGTAATATTTCCTTAACCAATTTGAATGATGTCTATTTTAGCAGCACTACTACAGGAATTTTTGTTGGAAATGGAGGAAAAGTAGTAAGAACAACAAATGGAGGAAGTACTTTTACATCTAATTCCTATTCAGGTGCTCATGCTGATGATAGTATTCTCTCGGTATCTGGTACTGGAGTGAATATTAAAATTGTTGTAGTAAGAAAAAATCTTGCAAACTTTGGAACATATGGACAAATTTTCACAAGTGCAAATACTGGTTCCACATGGGGAAATAATAATGTGCGAGAATTAGAATATTGGGATATTCAATATATTCAAGGAAATTTAATGTATGGTGCAGGAACAAATGGCCGCTTTTCAAATCGCGACAAACCTTCTGGGAGTTTTCTATGGTATCACAAGAAGTCAGGTGAAACAAATAGAAAATTACTTCAAATCTATTTTATGAATGAGAATGAGGGTATCTCCATTCAAGATTCAGTTTCTGGATATGGTCAAATTTATAGAACAGATAATGCTGGGGCAACTTGGGAACTTTTGAGTGAACCTGGTAAATATTATCGATATTTCTATGCTTATAAAACAGGTGCCGTTCATAAGGTAATTGCTGTTGGACGAAGTGGAATAGTAAGTAAAATACTTTTGCAGTCAGGTTATCCTTTTGGCATAATTGATTTGGATAGGCCAACAACATCTTATGATTTAAAAGCATGTTGGGCATTTGAATGGGCTGATGGTAAAACATGGATGGTAGCCGCAACTGATCATACAAATGGGCATATCTGGATAACCAAAAACGGTTCTGATGAAAGTCAGAACTGGATTAATGAAGGAAGTTTGACTAATGGAGTTTCGCATATTTTATTCAAACAATTCATAAGTGGTGTCGATACAACATTGAGCGGAACTTTACTTAAGGAAAATGATTTGAAAGCGAGATCTGTTTTCTATAATGCTTCGGGTATTTTAAGTATTGGCACAATGACTGGAATTTCTGGAACTGCACAATTTGAAGATCAGGTTCATGATATTGTAAACAACAGAAATTATTTTTATGACCAAGTCAATAGAAGGATTTATTTGGTGAATTTAAATGGGTCAGCAATTTCCTCTGCTGCTACTTTAACCACTGGAACTGGTCCTGCTACACAGCGTCATTCATTCGATTATCCTCAAAATGACACATTGTATTGGGGACAAAATGCAGGAAATGTTGGGGTCGGTGTAATAAATAATGGAACTACACCACCTACTATTACATGGACCAATGAAGTTACTTCAACCAGACCATTGGAATTAAGAGATATTCAATATCATTCAACAAGATCAACATGGTATGCCGTTGGAGCAGGTGGTGCAATTTATAGAGACACCTCAGGTAATTTCAGGCGCTGTTATACAAATATTCACGAAAATTTGAATGCAATAAAATTCAATAGTTACAATACTGGATATGCAGTTGGAGATAATGGAAAAATTTACCTGGCAACAATAAACAACGTTAGTTCGGTTTCTTTCACAGAACTCCCTTCTCCCACTACCGAAAAACTAACGGATATTGTTATAAGTGGAAATGTAGTTTATATTACAGGTGAAAACGGTGTTTTATTATATTCTCCGAATATTACGACAACGGATCTATCATTATTGCATCTCAATTATTCGGGAAATTTGAATGGAGTTACATTCCGTCCTTCCTCATCGGTAGCTTTTGTTGTTGGTGATGATTCAAGAATGTTCATGGTTAGTGGAGCAACAGTGGTTCCTCAGAAGAATATTTATCTACCGAGGTTGAGAAGTGTAAGTTTTCTTAACAATGAGAGAGGGTATCTTTTAGCAGATAATTTCAATTTGCGTTATACAGATGATGCTGGTGTGTCATGGCATCCAATAAAACCAGCTACAAATATTGGTATTTCATATCCAGGATTGAGAAAAATTATAGCTACTTCTGGAGATTCCTCTATTGCTGTTGGAATTACTAGAATAGGATATGATATTTTCAATGGTACCGCTACTGTGATAACTGCTACACAATTCGGCGGCACTAGCAATAATAATCTAACGGATGCAAGCAAGATGGGTAACGAGACCTTTGTAACCATTAGCAATACGACATCTAACATTGGTTATATTTATAAAAGAGTGGGAGCTGGAAGTTTCAGTTTAGTGCAAACCTATAATGGTACTACCTATCAAAATGCCCCTCTTGATGCAATATGGACTTTCAAAAACGGTAATTCTCTTGTAGCTGCTTCCAATCATCGTATTTACTATTACAATGATGCAACCGGAACATCCACAATATTCACCTCACCTGTGACGGGGATCAATTTCAATGACATCTATTTCCATGATGATCTCAATGGATATATTGTGGGAAACAATGGAATTGTTCTACGCAGTAAAGATTTTAGTCTAGACGCAAACGGCTATCACGTTTTCGGTTCGTGGACCAGAATGCGAACAGATGATAGTTTGAATACACAAACAGATACCACTGCGATGACGATAAATGGAATTGGTTTTGGAGAACGTTACAATGGAATAATGGTGGGAAGCCATACATCTACTCCAAAAGGACATCATAGAAGAATTCATGATGAATCACAATTATACAGCACACATTTCTT
>JBIPLT010000202.1:0-5856 GCA_044368255.1 Flavobacteriales bacterium | reverse complement strand
AATTATCCGATAAGAAAACAGAAGCTATTGCCACATTTAAGAAATTAATAAACGGATATTCAAGTTCCAAATATGTGGCTGAATCTAAATTTGAGATTGCAGATATTTTTCGTGTAAATGATAATCGTTCGGAGGCAATTGAATATTATAACGAATTCGTTTATGCTTACCCCAATCATCCTAAAGTAAAAGACGCATTGATTTATTTGGGTCAATTACATTACCTCAATAAAGATTATACGAAGTCGGAAACATTCTACAAAAAAGTTTTAAAGGAATACAAGGACAAAGAAAGTATTACCAGCGCATTGAATGGATTAAATCCAGTTTACATTGCTACGAATAGAATGGATGAATATAAAGAATTAGTGGAATTGTATGGAATGGGTGATGAAATGAAAGATAAATTAGAAGATGATTATTATGATGCAGCAGTAAAATACGTAACCGAAGAAAAAGATTGCGAAAAGGCTATTGAAGGATTTAATAAATATTTACGTGATTTTTCCAATGGAAAACATGCATTAAAAGCACATCATTATCGTGGAGAATGTTTGTATGAAGCTAAACAATATGATTTGGCTATTGCCGATTTTGAATATGTAGTAACACAAACTTCTAATACCTATAGCTTGAATGCAGCGTGGAGATTAGCGGTTACTTATTACTATCAAAAGAAGGATTATTCGATGGCATTGAAGTGCTATGATAAAATGGAAATTTATTCTACTAAACCAAAAGATTTGCATAATGCCTATGTAGGTAAATTGTATTGTTATGGTAAATTAGGAGATCATGCAAATGGTTTGAAATATGCTGATTTGATTTTACAAGATGCAACCTCCACTGAGGATGAAAAGTTACGCGCAAATTACTCCAAAGGAAATGCCTATATGAATGCCTCAGATTATGCTAATGCCATAACAGCTTATCAAACGGTTTATAAAACTTCTACGAATCAATTAGCAGCCGAGTCGAGATATCAGGTAGCCTATATTTATTATTTACAAAAAGATTATAAGAAATCAGAAAAAGAGATTTTTGATTTGGCAAAACAAAAACCGTCATATGATTATTGGGTGGCAAAAGGATATATTTTATTAGCGGATAATTATGTGGAAATAGAAGATAATTTTCAAGCAAAGGCTACTCTTCAAAGCATTATAGACAATTATTCTTATGAAGATGATATTGTTCCAACAGCCAAAGAAAAGCTGCAAAAGATTTTAGACTCTGAAGAGTTGCAAAATCAACAAAGAAAAGTTTTAGATGGAGGTGGATTTGAAATTGATATTGAAAATGGTGGAAAAGTAGAAGAAGTTAAAGAAGAAATTCCAAGTGGATATTCTGAAAAGAAGCCAGAAGAAATTAAACCTGATAACAAATAAGTTTATGAAATATTGTTTTTTAATTGTAATTTTTAGTACAAGTTTCGTGTCTTTAAATGCCCAAATGAACGAGCAGGTGGATATAAATACGCCTACAGGTAGACCTATTTCTAAAGCAACGAGGATTTCTTCATCACCTCTTGTTAAAGATACGTTGACGCCTAAACCTAATTTGACTTATCAAAATGAATCTGCGTTTGTAAAAACGTCATATTCTCCGGCCATAATCAATGCTGCGAAATTGAAAATGGATATAACGAAGGAAAAGCTTGATAAATTTTATGTTAGAGGAGGAATTGGTTTTTATACTACTCCTCTTTTAGATTTTTATTTTAATGATGGATATAATAAAAACGGAACCTACGGAGTAAAAGCTCATCATTTCTCTTCTCAAGGCGGAGTAAAAAATCAAGGTTATCCAGGTTTTTCGGATAATTCAATTGGTTTGTTTGGTAAGTTTTTCGAAAGAAAATTAGAATTTGGTGGAGCATTGGATTATGATCGAAACGTAGTTCATTATTATGGGTATAATGGAGATTCATTATATTTTGATAAAGAGGATATCAAACAACGATTCAATAAAATAAATACAACACTTTACATGGGAACTTTCACTCCTGATTCAATGAAGTTAAATCACCGTGAAGAAATCAATTATCAATATACGGATGATCATTTTGGCGCAATGGAAAATAGATTTCAAATTGGAACATCTTTGAGTAAAATTGTAAATGATGAATGGTATGGATTGAATTTTAATTTTGATTATAATAATTTTGTTCCAACTTTTAATTATCCTGGATGCACCGATTGTTTAGAACAAGGTGAATTAGGTGCAACTCAAAATAATGTTTTATTAACATTAAATCCTCACGTAAAAAGTTTGGGTAAAAATTGGAATTTGAAGGTGGGATTGATTTTAACCGGAGATTTTAAGGATGATGGGGCCAAATTTCACTTTTATCCAGATGCTGAATTCCGATATAGTTTATTCAATGATATGTTCATACCCTATGTGGGAGTAACAGGTGGAATGAAACGAAATAATTATCGTTCATTGACTACCGAAAATCCATTTATGATGAGTAATATAGATTTATTAAATACCAACAATAAAATAAATATTTTCGGAGGCATTAGAGGAACAATTAGTAGCACCACTTCTTTTAATGCACAAGTTTCTTATTTGAAAACAGAAAATTTGCCCTTGTTTTATAATGACACCTTATTTTCTATTGGGAATAAATTCAGAGTGGATTATGATTCTGTAGATATCATTAACATTAGTGGGCAGATGCATTATCGTCAAAAGGAGAGATTAAAAATATTTTTGCGAGGTGATTATTTTATTTATTACACAACAAATGCACTTACTGCATGGAATCTTCCTAATTTCAAATTTACATTAGGAATGAATTATGATATGATGGATAAAATTATTGTTCGTGCTGATTTTTATTTAGTGGGTTCTCGTGATGTTTTAACCTATGAAAATGCAGAAGGATTTACTCCTGTTAATGGAGTTTCCGCTATGAATTTAAAACCCTATGTAGATTTAAACTTGGGAGTAGAGTATAGGTATTCTTCTAAAATTTCTGCTTTCTTGAATGTCTATAATTTTGCTGCGCAGAAATATCAGCGTTACATGAATTATCCTGCGCAAAACATCAATGCAATTTTAGGATTTACAATGAGTTTTTAATCAGATTTAATTTTTATTAAAACTTATCGAAAAAAATGATTAGTCTGATTTATTGTTTATGAATTTTTGTATTTTTCAATACTCAATACTCAATACTCAATACTCAATACTCAATACTCAATACTCAATACTCAATACTTTCATCCTATATTCCTTATCAACGCGGGTCTCTGCGTAATTTCATGATAACAAATTACATCTTCACAGAAATAATGCAACACCATGCTTTTTCTGGTTCTTGCTTTGTCTAAAATTGCTTTTCCACCATGTAATAAGTTTCCGTGCCAAATTAAAACATCTCCTTTTTTAGCATGAAATTCGATTTTTTCAAAAGATTGTTTCGCAATAATTTCATCCAATTGATCTTCATATTTTTTATAGGCTGAATTATTCAATAACCATTTGGAATGTTCAGGGTCAAATTCAGGATAAAGCAAATAAGGTAATTTATGACTCCCTGGAAAATATTCCAACGGCCCATTGGTAGAATCTACATCTTCTAATGCAATCCAAGCGGCAATCAAATAACCTTTGGGATAAGTGGCCATATGAACAAAATCAGAATGAGCAGCCTGCTCACTGCCTTGAATAAAATTAATGCTTTGAAATAATTTTACATTTCGCCCCATTAATAAATCTAAAATTTCAGTAAGACGTTTCGAATTTGCAGTATGTAAAAGTTTTTTTGACTTCAGAACAGCAAACATCAGTTTATGATATTTGTTCATAGTTCCTTTGCCTTTTTTTAAAATTTTCTCTACTTCTTCTTCAATAATATTTGTTTCACTTTCATCGTAGAATTTTGGCAAAACAGCAAAACCATTTTTCGACCAATTTAATAAGGGTTCTTTAAAATTTTCAGAGAGGGAATTAAAAAACGGATTCTGCGGTAATAGTTGACGCGAATCTTCTTTATCTAACCAAGGAATTCTCGTTTGATCTAATTGATAAAAATCTTTGGTACTTACCGGTTCGAAATATCTTTTATTCAAACCTAATTTTTTGTACCTAGAATCAAGATGGCGCAATTCTTCAGGAGAAAAAATATTATACAACTGATGAAGTGGTCGGAATCGTTTGGCTTTATCTAGAATCGAATGAATCATATTTGAGTGCTAATTTAAGGAATCCTATTCTAAATCAATAGGGATTTGAATCATAAAAACAAAAAAGCCCTGAAACAATCATGGATCAGGGCTTTTAATAGTAAGTGTAATTTTATTTAGCAACTACATTCATTTCATCAAGCACATTCATTACATCCTTCACTGATTTAGCGGAAGATTCTAATAATGCTTTCTCATCTGCATTTAATTGTAATTCGATGATTTTCTCAATACCATTTTTACCAAGAATCACAGGAACACCTAAATAGATATCCTTCATTCCATATTCCCCTTTTAACCACGCACACACAGGGAAAATACGCTTTTGATCTTTAACGATAGCTTCTACCATTTGTGCGGCAGCTGCACCTGGAGCATACCAAGCAGAAGTCCCTAATAATTGAACAATTTCACCACCACCTACTTTGGCACGTTGAATAATTGCATCTAATTTGTCTTTCGAAATCAATTCTGTCACCGGAATTCCTGCAACGGTTGTATATCTTGGAAGTGGAACCATAGTATCTCCATGTCCACCCATTAACACAGCTTGAATATCTTTAGGAGAAATATTTAATTCAGTAGCTAAAAATGCTTTGTAACGAGCCGTATCTAAAATTCCAGCCATTCCCATTACTCTATTTGAATCAATTTTCGCTGTTAAATAAGAACAATAAGTCATTACATCTAACGGATTCGAAACAACAATCACAATTGTATTAGGTGAATGCTTAATAATATTTTCTGTAACTGATTTTACAATATTGGCGTTGGTAGAAATTAAGTCATCACGACTCATACCTGGTTTTCTTGGAAGTCCAGAAGTAATCACCACAACATCTGAATTTGCTGTTTTTGAATAATCGTTCGTTGAACCCGTAATACGAGTGTCAAATAAATGAATGGGAGATGTTTGCCAAGCGTCAAGTGATTTACCCTCTGCAAATCCTTCTTTGATATCTAATAGAACGATTTCATTAACGATATCCATTTGTGCTAATACATCTGCGCAGGTTGCACCAACGTTTCCTGCTCCAACTACTGTTACTTTCATGTTTTTTTGATTTGATTTGAGGTATAAAGGTAGAAAAATGAAATGGGTACTTTTATTACCTTCACTTTTTTATTTTTAAATATGTTTATTAGCTTTATGAAATTAATGGTTGATTCTGTATTATTATAAAAATCAACTATTTATAATTAAGTGTATTTTTTTTAAACTTAAGATGGCAACCCTGTTAATAGGTTTGCGTCTTTGAACTGAAATGAAGGATGAAACTGTCGGAAAATGAATTGAATCAACTTGTAAAAAGCTGTATTGCAGGCAACCGTAAGGACCAGCAGCAACTTTTCAAGCGCTTTTTCGGCAAGATGATGGTAGTTTGTATGCGTTATACTAAAGATCGTGATACAGCTCAAGAAATCTTACAAGAGGGGTTCATCAAAGCATTTGAAAAAATGGTTGACTTCACTTTCACTGGTTCTTTCGAAGGTTGGTTAAGACGAATTATGGTAAACACTGCCATTGATCATTTTAGAAAGTCTAAACATATTGTTGAATTATTTGATAATAAACAATACGATTCAGAAGACGAACATGGAGATCAGAGCGATTTTGAGGATAAAAGTTCAGAACAAGATGAAACTTGGGGAGATCTTA
>JBIPLT010000029.1:0-17659 GCA_044368255.1 Flavobacteriales bacterium | reverse complement strand
TCTTTTATAGAAATGGTGCCAAGAATAATGGGAAATAATAATAAGGGTAATTTTACACGAAGATCTTTGAATCCATATTCAAAATTGGTAGTATAAATTAATCCAACAACATGAATAAAATAAAACAGAATCAATAATTGAATGGTTCGGTTGGTCTTTATGCTATTCCATTTTTCTAAAAAATTTCCTTCGAGTACCCAAACTATTGTTAGCATAATACTCCCTAAGCTCATTAAAAACATAGAGGTAGATAAACCACTGATCAGAATAGCCAGTGAAAGGAAATACAAATGAGAAATATTCTTTTTAAAAATGGTAATCACAGAAAATTATTTGGCTATCCCTTTTAAAATACCATTGTAGCGAGCGTTATCATCCAACACTTTTTTTGCTTCAATGATAAATGGATCATTCACTAATGACATTTCAATTCTACCATCTTCATAATAATAACGTGAAATGATTTCATTTTCTAAAAACCAAGTGATTTCATCCTTAAATCTTTTTAAGTCTTCTGTTTTATCCGGTGATATTTTTTTCAATAAGGCATCAAATTCAGCCTGCGCGCCTTCTGAATATTTTTCTTTGGTGGCAATTTTTTTTAAATTTTCAAATTCCTTCATTGTGGAGGTAGTGTAGGTGTACTCCTTGTCTTTAAGAAAAGTGAGGAAATCATTGTACATTGCATCGGTTAATTTGAAATCTCTTGCATCAGCAATGGATTCGTTTTTAATTCGAAAATCAGTGGCGAAATCAAAAATTAAATCTTGTGCAAATAATGCAGTAGTAATTTGACTATATTCTTTTTGTGCGATATTTATTTCAGGATCTATTCCTCTACCATCAAAAACTTCTCTTCCGTTTTTTGTTTTAAATTTCTTAATCAATGAATCGGCAACCGCTTCTGCTTTTCCTTCTTTTTTATTGGTGTAATCTAATTTCTGAATACATCTTCCACTCGGAGTATAATATTTTGCAACAGTTAATTTAATCATTGCACCATAGGGAAGCGATTTGGTTTGTTGAACCAACCCTTTTCCATAGCTTCTTTGTCCAACAATTACGGCACGATCTAAATCTTGTAATCCACCCGCAACAATTTCAGAGGCAGAAGCCGACATTCCATCCACTAAAACGGCAATAGGAATATTTAAATCGGTTGGATCGTTGTTTCCTTTATAATTAAAATTCATAGAAGAAACTTTACCTTTTTGTTTAACAATTTCAGTTCCTTTGGGCACAAACATATTTACAATATCAACCGCCTCATTCAATAATCCACCACCGTTTCCTCGTAAATCAAAAATCAATTTTTTCATTCCTTTTTCCTTCAGGGCTTTGAATGCTTTCTTTACATCATCAGCAGAATTACTAGTGAATTGAGTAAATTTAATATACCCAGTTTCACCATCAATCATCTCATAAAAGGGAACGCAAGGAATTTTTACTTCTTCGCGAGTTAATGTTTTTTCCATTTCCTCTGTCACTCCCGGTCTTGTAAATGTCAATTTAATTTTTGTTCCAGGAGAACCTTTTAATAGCGCACTAACTTCATCTGAAGCTTTTCCTTTGATACTTTTTCCATCAATAGCCATAATTAAATCTCCAGCTCTCATTCCTTCTTTTTGCGCGGGATAATTTTTATAGGGATCCGTAACCATAACATACTCTCCTTCTTTTCGAATTAAAGCACCGATTCCTCCGTATTGACCTGTGGTTTGAAAACGAAAATCTTCTATTTGTGATTCTGGAATGTAAACGGTATACGGATCTAAAGATTCTAACATGGCATCCATACCTACTGTCATCAAATTTCCGGGTTCAATTTCATCCACATAATACATGTGTAATTCTTTGTAAACACTCCCGAATAATTCGAGGTTTTTACCCATTTCAAAATTTACTTCATCACCTTCGGGTTGAAATGCATTGGCAATAAATGAAATGGAAAATGCTGCAAAAAGAATAAGAAAAATATTTCTTCCTCGAGCAATCCATATTTGATTATTTGAATTTTGCATAGTCTTTTATTTAACTAATGATAATTTTATCTCCTCTATTAAACGTTGTAAAGTTAGAATTATTTTATCTTCTGTTTCAGCGTATGAAATATCAGCACTGCCGGTAAATACAATGGATAAATGGATGTTTTTCTTTTTTTCTTCGAGGAAATCATACAGTGAATGTTTATTTTTTCGATAAGATTCTCTCATTAAACGCTTCAAACGATTGCGAGTTACTGATTTTTTGAATTTCTTTTTGGGAGCCGAAAACATCACTTGAGAAAGAGATAAAACTTCGTGTTCAGTATTCAATATCCACATGACTCTTATAGAAGGTATGTGGAAAGACTTTCCACTAGCATACAAATGTTCAATTCGTTTGCGTCCGCTCAATCGCTCAACACGTGTTAATTTGAAATTTTTCTCCTGAATCATAATCAGGATAAAGATAAGGGGTAAACTGTAGTTTATTCAGCTACCTAAACTTCTTTTAATTAACTTTTAATTGTGTTTGAATGAGTAAAACCTTTAAATCAAAAATGGTTTTTTACTTTTCTTTATTATTCTTGATAAAGTGTTCAATGGCCATGGTCATACTTGGAAACATGGGTTGTGGAGCATGAATATCTAATCTTAATCCCGCTTGTTTAACAGCAGTAGCAGTGGTTGCACCGAAAGCAGCAATCTTGGTAGAATCTTGTTTGAACTTTGGAAAATTCATCAATAAAGATTCGATTCCGCTTGGACTAAAAAATACTAGCATATCGTATTTTATATCGGCTAAATCTGAAAGATCAGAAGCAACAGTGCGATATAAAATGGCTTTGTTGTATTTGATATTATTTTGATCGAGTAAAGTGGTAATTTCTTGCTTATGGATATCCGTACAAGGCAATAAGAAATTTTCTTCTTTATGCTTTTTAATTAAATCAACTAATTCAGAAAAAGTTTGTTTACCATGAAAGATTTTACGCTTACGAAAAACGACATATTTCTGCAAATAATAAGCGGTAGATTCTGAAATGCAAAAATATTTCAAAGTATCCGGCACTGTATATCTAATCTCTTTACACACTCTGAAAAAATGATCTACAGCATTTCTACTGGTTAAAATAATAGCAGAGTAATCAGGTATATTTATTCTATCCTTACGGAATTCTTTTACATCCACCCCTTCTATTTGGATGAACTCGCGGAAATCAATTTTTAGCTTGTGTTTTTTCGCAAGATCAGAATAGGGATTCTTCTCGGTTTCCGGGCTCGGCTGGGTAACTAAAATACTCTTAATCGACAAAGCTTTTTTAATTTAATGGTTACCGTTCTAATTTTTTTATTCGTTAAACCCATTTATTTGGGTTACTAATACCTTCAACAAAACGATTAATGGTATTAATTCGAGGGCGCAAAGATATATAAATAAATGCAAAAAATACACTTTACCTTGTCCTGCCTGAAGGAAGCCCTTTCCTATCCTGAAAATTAAGAAGATAATCAGAAGAGTTAATGTAAAAATAATACCTGGAATCACCCAGTAAGTCTTTCCAAACAACATAATTGCCGCAATTGGCAGTAAAATCATCCCTCCAATTTGATGAAACATCACCCATGTATACCGATTTTCTCTTTGTCCTAAATCAGTATCCGTTATAAACTCCATGAATCGTAAAATCATTACTTTAAAAAATAGAATGAGTAGAGAGGCAGACAGAATAATTAAGAAGAAATTAATTCCCGTTCCTTCTGCTGGATACCAATGAAAATGGTCAGCAATTTTGTAAACAATTAAGGCGTAAATGATACCCGAATTGACCAAAAGCAAAATAGAAAAAGGATGATATAAAAATCCTTCCTCCCGCATTAATTGTCTCAATTGTCGAGTGGCTATAATGGCACCTAAAAATTGATTCATTCTATTGCCAAAACTTGACTTTAAAATGGCTAACAAAAGCAGAGTGGAAAGCAAAAATGTGAATTGCCAAATGTTTTCCCAATGATCAATTGGCGCGCCTTCAAATGAATTTTTGGCGGGCTTGATGAATACTTCAAAAAATTCTGTTCCCATTTCCTGAAAAAAATTACCCAACGAAAGACTATCTTTCTGAGAAAGAGAATCTGTCGATGTAGAAATTAAGGAGTCTGATGGTAAAGGCACATTAATTATTTGAAATGTAAAAGTACAACAGGTAAGTAGATTTTTACGTACTTTTGACGCAATTGTTAAAAATATGGCAACGCGCACAGACTTATACCAACATCCTGATTATTATTTGATGGATGATTTATTAACCGATGAACATAAAATGGTTCGCGATGCAGCTCGCGCCTGGGTGAAAAAAGAAGTCACTCCAATCATCGAAGAACATTATGAAAAAGCTACTTTCCCTAAGCATTTGATTAAGGGATTAGCTGAAATCGGAGCGTTTGGTCCATATATTCCAGTGGAATATGGTGGAGCAGGATTAGATCAGATTTCTTATGGATTAATCATGCAAGAATTAGAGCGTGCAGATAGTGGAATTCGTTCTACTGCTTCTGTTCAAAGTTCATTGGTGATGTATCCGATTTATAAATATGGAAGCGAAGAGCAGAAGAAAAAATATTTACCAAAATTAGCTTCAGGGGATTTCATTGGATGTTTTGGATTGACAGAACCCGATCATGGTTCTAATCCTAGTGGAATGCTCACTAATTTTAAAGATAAAGGTGACCATGTTGTTTTGAATGGAGCAAAAATGTGGATTTCAAATTCACCAATAGCAGATATTGCTGTGGTTTGGGCCAAAGATGAAAAAGGAAGAATTCATGGTTTGATTGTAGAAAGAGGAATGGAAGGATTCACTACACCTGAAACACACGGTAAATGGAGTTTGCGTGCTTCTGCTACGGGAGAATTAGTTTTTGATAATGTAAAAGTTCCGAAGGAAAATATTTTACCAGGAAGATCAGGATTAGGAGCACCACTTTCTTGTTTGGATAGTGCTCGTTTTGGAATTGCATGGGGAGCGATAGGTGCTGCGATGGATTGTTATGATTCTGCTTTGAGATATTCGAAAGAAAGAATTCAATTTGATGTTCCCATCGGAGCATTTCAATTGACACAAAAAAAATTGGCTGAGTTCTTAACTGAAATAACCAAAGCTCAATTACTCACTTGGAGATTGGGTGTTTTGCGTAACGAAGGAAAAGCTACTACTGCACAAATTTCAATGGCGAAAAGAAACAATGTTCATATGGCGATAACGATTGCGCGTGAGGCGAGACAAATTCATGGAGGAATGGGAATCACTAATGAATATCCAATTATGCGTCATATGATGAACTTAGAATCGGTGATTACCTATGAGGGAACTCATGATATTCATTTATTAATTACAGGAGCTGATATTACAGGGATACCTGCTTTTAAAACTGCTCCATTGGGTTAATGTTTTTAATTAAAAAGCAGTAGAATTATTTTTATATCGAACTTTCATGAATCAAAAAGGGGATTGCAAATTGCAATCCCCTTTTTTTGAAGGTTTAGAATTTTGCGAAGGTTGGACTAAAAACACAAGTTTCCAAATTAACATCAATCCCATTTATATGCGGAAATGTTTGATTAATCACTGTCGTCCCTCTTTTGTTAAGCCTGTTTTTTGAGTTGACTAATTATTCTTCTGACCTCGAAAGTGCATAAATTACCAAACCAAAGCCAATTTTGTTTATCGCGTCTGCAATATTGTAAACAATATCCATTGAATGTGCTGCAGAAGCTGGGTCAGAAACTAACTGAATTCCGAATAAACCACCTGGTGTACCCAAAATATATCCCAAAGGATATATGGCCCAACCGACCAATACAAACCAAGCTAAGACTCTTGTTGCTTTTGCAACCTGCGGGCCTGCGGTATGAGACAATTTTGCAACTTCACCAAACCAAATTAAATAGGCAATATAAAAATAGGCCGCACCTGAAATTGCTCCCCACAAAACACTATTGTCGCGGTCAATTGTTTCTCCTAGGTAGCCTGTAACAAGCATTACCAGTGAAGCAAAAATCAACTTCCATAACAAAGAGATTTTTGCTCCGGCTTTTTTGGTAATAAGATAGAATTCAACACACATTAAAGGCACTGTAAGAATCCAATCTACATATCGAAAAAAGGTAGGGGATTCCCCAGTTTCGAGATTATAACCTCGCATGTAGTAATAGTGCACCGCCGCAATAAAGGTTATCAAACCCGATACAAGTACGGATGTTCTCCATTTTTGCGATGTATTACTTAGTTCGAAAAAGAAGAATACAGAGGCTGCCATCATGGCCATGGTTCCAATGAAGAACGTAAATGCAACATAATTGTCGCTGGCAATTTTTAAATGTTCCATTTTTTGTTTTTTTTGTTTTTCCTACTCTAAAGGATTTTCGGAATCTCCAAGTTTTTTTTATTGATTTTCATCTTCAATATAATATCACCAGTAATTTTAACTAATTGTTTGGTTTCTCTCTTACTTGCACATATCATAAAACCAAACCTAATTTATTACTTTGTAAACTTAGCTTGTTTGAACTTTCCGTCTTGGTAGATTTGAATCAAATAGAATCCACTTTCTAAATTACTCACGTCAATTGAATTTCCATTCACATTTCCTTGAATAACCATTGATCCATTTGCACTATATACATGATAAGAAGTATTGAATTTTTCAGCACCTTCAACAAATAAACGATCTACAACTGGATTAGGGAAAATATTTATTAAAGTTTCTTCAATAGTTTCTGTGCTTAATGAAGAACTTAATGGTAATGGAATTAAACTTCCACCTGAGCTTAATGCTACATATAAACCAAATTCTTCTCCGTTGCTATTCATACTTGGATTCAAAAATCCTGAAGCTAAAACTGTGATTGCATTATTTTGTAAACTTAGTGTTGCTAAAGGAGCATCATAAGTAGCTACTGTTGTCATTCCTGATGCATCTTTAATCGAAATTTCGTAATCAGCTACTGGTAATTCTAAGTATCCATCAAAAACACCATAGTCTAAGTTGTCTGATAAAGTGCCAGCAGTTGTTTCAACAACATCTACTATTGGAGCATCTGTGCAACCATGGAACACTAGAACATCTGTTTTATTTGTTTGCGAAGATTTTTCTCTAGCAGAGGCGAATACCGAAATATCAAATGGTTTAACTGGTGAATATCCAGAGCCACTTACAATTCCGTTTGCAACTAAAATATATTTGGACGAAGGAGATAAGTTATAAGTATATCCTACAATTTTACTTGATGTATCGGTACTGTTTGGTGCACAAATTACCAAACGGAAATCAGTTCCAGCAGGAGCATCAATAAATGGTGTTGCTTCACGGAAATCAAAGTCATTAATGAGTATCGAATTGTTTAAGTATACGTCAACCGTTGCAGCAGCTAAATCAGCACAATTATGAATGGCCTGAACGCGTGTTGTTGAGATAGGAGTGGCAGGAAGTTGAACAAATGCGCCACCTGATGAAGGTACAGCGTATAACCCAAAAGCAGGACCGCCATTATTGTTTGCTGGATTCAAGAAACCCGAAGCAACAACCACTATAGCTTGTCCATCCAAGTTTAAAGTTGCAAGTGGTGCAGAATACTCTGCCACTACATCTGTACCTTCTTGATTTCTGACTTGAATTCTGTAATCAGCAGTAGGTAATTCTAAATAATCAGCAGAAAACTCTGAATAGGCGATATTATTTACTAAGGTTGCAGTTAATGGTGCAACAATATCAACAACAGGTGCATCAGTTGATCCATGATATACTAAAACATCTGTGTTTAATGCATTACTTGCACTAGTTCTTCCAGTTGCAAATACATCTAAATTAAATGCTGGAGTTGGATTGTATCCCGTTGGAATAACAATACCATTGGCGATAGCAACATAAGTTTCGTTTGCAGCTAAATTTATAGTAAGGCCGAATAAGGTATCGGCTACAGTCGCACTTGTTGATGGAGCAATACCTAATCTAATGTTCACATTAGCTGGCACCGTTAAGAATCCAGTGGCAGTTCTGAAAGCAACATTATCTAATAATAAATTGTTACCCGCATAGATGTCTACAACAGATGCGGCAGCATCTGGGCAATTGTGAATCACTTGTAAACTTGCGGTTTGGGCTTTTGATTGGTTCGCTAACAAGACACTTGTTATAGCTAATCCAAATAGTAGTTTCTTTTTCATTTGTTTTTGTTTAAATATTTTGACAAATATATAAACATTATTTGTTTAAATAAAATTAAAAAAAATTAAACAAGGTTAAGAAATCCCAAACATCTATAAATCAGTATAATATAATGAATTAATTATTCTGTTAATACTTAAATAACTAATAATCAATAAAAAAATAAATGATGTGCATACCCCTAAAAGGAAGCTTTAGGATAATTAAAAGGGATTCATTTTTTAGCTTGCTTCGAAAATATCACTTTAAAAAAAGATTAATAAAGTGTGTTATCAATTAACTTTAATAACAAGTATTAAAATTTTACGCCGACAATACACACAACATCCACTTGCTCATGTTTCTCTTTCCACGTTAAAAATTCTTTCAATAATTGATTTTCTTGCAAGGTAATGTTGGAAGCGCCATTCTTCGGAATCAACATTTTTTCATCATAAACTACAAACCATATCTGCTAAGGCAACCTCGCTTGTATTCCAAGGCACTAAAACATTTTTAATTCCCGATTTTGTCAGTACTTCTGCTGTGGATTTTCCAATGGCAATGAATAATTGATCGGGTTGTGGTTTTTTCTTGCGCAAATACAACATGGCATTAGTTGGACTTGTTAAAACAATAATATCTGCATCCGATGGTTGCGCACCTAAATCTTCAACGGTATCATAAACCACCATATCAATTAGATTTTTTTGACTGGTAAATTGCTTTTGTATCGTTCTAAAACTTGCTGTTGATTGTGGAAATAATACTTTTGAATTACCCGCTAAATCGGCAAACTGTTTTCCGATTTCTGCCGTATCATTTGATTCTCCGGTGAAATCAGCTATAACACCTTTATTTTTTAAAGCGGCCGCTGTAGCGCCACCAATACTTCCCACTTTTATACCTCTAGGAATACCTGGATTTTGAGAGAAAAAATATTTGACACAATTTTTTGAAGAGAAAAATATCCAATCACAAATAGGAATTCCTGAAAATGGAACCAATTCGTAGCGAGTTAAGGAACATCCTTGAACATCATATCCACACAAATAAACCGTTCTAAAAAAATGGTTCGATTGTTTTTCCGATCGAGAAATATAAACTCTTCCTATTTTTTTTTCGTGATGTTTATCAAATGCTTTTTGTGCTAAATTTTCGGGATGAACCTCTTCTAAATAAATTCTTTTTACGGGACTATCCCATTGTTTTCCTAATGCCGACCAAAAACGAAATTTTCCATCTTGAAAAATACAATAAGCTCCTAATGGTAATTGACAACCGCCTTCTAATTTTTTTAATAATTCACGTTCAACAGCAATACATTCTTTCACTTCTTCGTGATTTAATTTTTGAAGAATTGTATTTAGTTCTTCATCTGCTTTTCTTGTTTGTAAACCTAAAACACCTTGTGCCGGTGATGGAACAAATATTCTCGGATCCATTTTCTCGAGATGAAATTCGCTCAAATCAATTTCCAAACGATTAATTCCTGCTTGAGCTAACATGATGGCATCATAATCACCATTGCGTAATTTCTGTATGCGAGTGGGAACATTTCCACGTAAATCTTTTAAATGAATATCTGGACGATGATGCAGTAATTGTGATTTTCTACGAGCAGAAGAGGTTCCAGTGATAGCGCCTTTTCTCAATGAAAAAACTTCTTTTAAATCTAAAGCATCTTTACGAATTAATAAAACATCATTAGGAGCTTCACGGTAAGAAACGGCTGCAATAATTAATTCTGGGCGAGAGGTTGTTTCTAAATCTTTATGGGAATGGACTGCAAGATCTATTTCATTATTTAATAAGGCTTCTTCAATTTCCTTAGTAAAAAATCCCTTCCCTTCCATTTTATCGAATGAAAGATTTTGAATTTCATCACCCGATGTCTTGATGATTTTTAATTCTGTTTCTACTTTTAACGTCTTTAATTTTTCAATAATGAAATTAGCTTGCCATAAAGCAAGTTCACTTCCGCGCGATCCAATTCTGATTTTCATAGTAAATCAAAGATAAAGATTTTCAGTAGGAAATTGAATAAAACGAAATAGGGATTTTTAGTTTGAAAACAATTGTTTATCAATTCGACATCACTTCTAAAACGGATTCAGTTGGTTTTGGAATCGGCTTGTCTAATAAAATATCTTTCGCCATTTTCATTGGAACGGAGATATATTTTTTCTCCAAGTAATTAATTACTTTCTGTAAAACTTCTTTGCCATTTTCATCCATTGATTCAATTTCTTTAGCAAAAACAGAGTTTACCGCCATTTCCTTTATTTCTTTCATCTTGTTAGGAACTTCACTCATCGCTAATTCTACCTGACGAATGCGATACAATTCTTTGAAATCCTTTAAGAAATCATCAACGATAGATTGACATCTTTCCACTTCTTTCGAACGCTCACGCATATTGATTTCAGCTTCTGATTTCAGATTTTCGATGTCAACTAATTTGATTTTGTGTTTTTGCAAAAGAGCTTTATCCAAATCATTTGGGATAGCTAAATCAACCACAATTTTAGATCCTGTTTCGCCATTTAGCAATGAAGAATAAACCTCATCAGTGATGATTGCTTCTTCGGCTGCAGTGCAAGCAATAATCACATCAAAACCATTTTTATATTTTGTGATTTCAGCTAATTCTTTCATCTCACATTTCAATTCATTCGCCAATGCCAAACCATTAAGCATGGAGCGATTGAACACTATAAAATTATTAAACCCGTTTTTCTTTAAGAAACGAGCCATATTGGTATTCGTTTGTCCCGCACCGATAAAAACAATTCTAGCATCTTCATTCACGCTGTATTCACGCAATTTTCTGTAAGCTAACGAAACGACCGAAACTGGTTTTGTAGCGATATCCGTATTGGTATAAACTTCTTTTGCTGTTTCAACTGTTTTCTTAATTACTAATCTAATTAAATCTCCAGTTAATCCCCAACTATTGCAGTTTTCATAGGAAGAACGCACTTGTGTGATGATTTCTCTTTCGCCAATAACCATCGAATCTAGAGAAGAAGCAACATTAAAAATATGACGAATGGCTTCTTCGCCGTTATATACTTCCGAAATTTTTACTGCCTTTTGCAATTGTGTTTCACTCCATTCTGGATTAAAAGAAAGGAAAAATTCAATCAAAAATTCTTCATCAGCATTGGCCTCACAAACAAAACAAAACTCAACACGATTACACGTGCTGATGTACATTAATTCACTTAAATTTGCTTTTTCTTTCAATGATTGTAAACGCATTTTTTTATCTGCGTCATTGACATGAAACTTACCAACTTCCTCCAAACTTGCATTGCGATGTGTAATCGCAATTACTTTAAACTGCTTCACGGTGTGTTTTTTGATTTATACAAATTTCATCAATGAATGATGGGGAATTGTCATAGTTTTGTCAGATATGCCTGTTTAGAATCTTTCTAAATAAAACCGTTTAGTAAATCTCAGATAATCGAGGAGTTAGGGTGTGATTTATGAGGATTATCATGTTTTAATCAGGAAGAAAATACGGAAATGCAGCCACAGATGGCACAGATTTCACAGATAATACAATTGGAAATTTGATTAACACAGATAAAATTGCAAATGGCAATTTTCAAGATTCTCTAGTTAAACATATCTATTTTAAACTCTCTAAGATTTGTATTTTCATCTGTGAAATCTGTGTCATCTGTGTCAAAAATCTTAAAATTATCTTCCTAAAATCTTCTTCACACTCTCTGCCAAATATTCAATCTGTGAAATATCATTGTAGGCTTGACAAGCTATTCGTAAACATAATTTCGGAGCGTTTCTCGGATAAACAAAAACAGGAACTTCAATTTTATATTTCGAAAATAATTCTTCTTGCAAGGGTATAATAACATTAAATCCATGTGGAGGAACTTGCGTTTCTCCAATGATAATCGTTCCTAAATGTCCAATCATATTTTCGGGAGCAGGTAATTCTACTTCTAATTTTTCGGAAATTAATTTTCTTCCATTCAGCGTTAAATCACGATTGTTTTTTCGCAATTCATTCCATCCTCCTGGAAATAATTCGCTCATGAATTTTATCGAGTCTGGCAAACATAAATACGAAGTATAATCATCGGTTCCTGGCCAGAAAAATGATTTTGCCCAGCGTAATTTTCGCTCCACGGGTTTATCATACGCATGACTTATTTGTAGCGGAGAAATCTTGTGATGATGATCTTCTCTTACCCATAAAATGGCAGAACCTTTGGGTGAACAAATCCATTTATGACAATTTCCTACGTAATAATCGGCATTCAGTTTTTCTAAATCTAAATCAATCATTCCAGGAGCATGAGCGCCATCAATTAAAACCTCTACCCCTTTTGATTGAAGTAATCTTGTTATTTTCTCTAATGGAAAAATAATTCCTGTGGGCGAAGTGATATGATCAATAAGCGCGAATTTTGTTTTAGAAGTAATTTTTTTCTCGATAGCTTCTACAATTTCATCTTCATCCTTGAGAGGGAAAGGTGTGTCGGCAATCACTAAACTCAATTTATATCTTTCACAATACCATTTCAACATATTCACACAAGCTCCATACGCCTGCGAGGTGGTTAATAATTCATCCCCTTCTTTAAACTGCAATGAATGCATGATGGTATTAACTCCCATCGTAGTGTTTTTTACAAAAACAAGATTAAAATGTTTGCTGCCTAAAAAATCGGCAGTTGCAATTCTCGCTGTATCCCATAAATCTTCCATTTCTCGAATGTAAAAGCGCACCAACTCTCTTTCTGCTTGTTTGCGCAGTTCATCCTGCTTAGCGAGTATTTTGGTAGGCGTTGCACCAAATGAACCATGATTAAGAAATGTCATTTTCTCATCGAGTTGCCAATGGCGGGAGAGGGGAGAATATTTGGGATTCATGAGGTTGAATTTTGTTGAGTAAATGTAAAATTAAAAGTGGAATTTTGAAAATGTATAAAAACCCCTCTGTCTTGCAGACATCTCCCCTAGGATAAGGGGAGATTTGCGTTCTCCATTTATACCAAAGTCCCGAATAAAAGTCTACGGCAATCCTTCCCTTATACTCGCTGCGCTCATGAGAAAAGTTCTTAGGGAAGGTGGCGAGTCTTTTATTAGGTCTAACGCAATCCTTCCCTTATACTCGCTACGCTCATGAGAAAAGTTCATAGGGAAGGTGTCGAGTCTTCGAGACGGAAGGGTTCATATGTTTTACAAAAACTAAATTTCTTAGTCACAACCAATTCTGTTATACTCTATTTTTGTTTTATGAGTCAATTAAAAAACAAAAGCTATTTAATCAAATACAGAAAAAATCTTCGAAAAAAAGTTACTCCTGCAGAAGCTGTTTTATGGAAGTATATTAAATCGGAAAAATTAGAAGGAATAAAATTCAGAAGGCAATATTCAGTAAATAATTATATTCTCGATTTCTATTGCCCAAAATTTAAACTAGCCATTGAATTAGATGGTGCACATCATTTCAGCGAAGAAGGAATTATTAATGATTCTGAAAGGGATGAGTATTTAAAATCAGTTGGAATTAAAGTTTTAAGATTCGAAAACGATTTAATCATGAAAAGATTGGAAACAGTTTTATCAATTATTTTGGAGGAGATACAGAAAACCCCTCTGTCTCGTTCCTCGACATCTCCCCTAGGATAAGGGGAGATTTGCGTTCTGCATTTATACCAAAGTCCCGTATAAAAGTCTACGGCAATCCTTCCCTTATACTCGCTACGCTCATGAGAAAAGTTCATACGTAAGTTGGCAAGTCTTTTATTAGGTCTAACGCAATCCTTCCCTTATACTCGCTACGTTCATGAGAAAAGTTCTTAGGGAAGGTGGCGAGTCTTCGAGACGGAAGGGTTTTGAAATTAAAAATTCGTAAAAGCTCATACAATTATTCATAGTTCGTTAGACCCGAATAAGAGTTGGGTGTAGAATTTTGTAGTTGAGGGCACGGAAAGCATTTCCGCGCCAACGGGGTAGTGGGGCATAATTAGATTCTTTTACAATACAAATCTTATCGCAGCCAATTCACTTCCCACTTTTTGAACACCCATTAATATTCTTTGTGTTTGCGTTGCCGAAGGTCTTTTATTTCCTTTGATATATTGAGCCAATAAACTTTGATTCATTCCTATTCTTTCAGATAATGCTTTTGCATTGATTACCTTGTAAAATTCGAAAAATTGTGGTAAATCCAAGGAGATTTTCAAATCTTTTTCGGTGATTTTCTTTTTATCCTTTTCGAAAAAAAGATTCAATGCTTCAACCATTTTTTCCTTCATTTCATCCAGGGTTTTCCCGGTTGTATAAACAGGATATTTTTCGGAATAAGCCGAGTAACCTGTTTTCGTTTTTTCTACAATCATTTCAATTTTCATAACAATCCTTTTTTACAATCTCTTTATCTCAATCCCGCATCTTTTTTAATCTTCTTCTCGAGTCCTTTTCCTACTTCGTGGCTACCGTGATACGGACAAACAATCTGTCCTTTCTTTGTAGGATGTTCCATTATCATATGGCTTCCCGATTGTCGTACTACAAACCAACCATCTTTCTTGAGTAGCCTTACTAATTCACTCGACTTCATCGAACAAAGGTAATAAATTTATTACTTATACAAAAATGTTGATCAAATGGTTTCAAGCTTGAATGAAAATAATTTGGAAGGCTTATAATTGAGGAAGATAAATAGGAAAGCTCTTGCGATTATTCATACTTCGTTAGACCCGAATAAGAGTTGGGTGTAGACTGACATTTTATTTGGGCACGGATTACTCGCTGCGCTCATGAAAAAGTTGCAAATCCGCGCTAATGAGAGTAACAACATATTACATGCTAACAAAATAAGAATTGCATGTTTTTACAAGAATTTAATTAACCCCATTTTTCAATAATTCCTTCATTTCATAACCTGATAATTGGTATTTCTTTTTTATTGTTGATTTTTTAAAAGATGAAATCAGACTGAGCAAAGCACCAATAATAAAACCGAAAAAGGCAACTAAGGCTAGAGCTAGATTAGGATCGGTCGTGTTAGATTCACCTGCAGCTCCTACAATTATAATAGTTATAACGAAAAGTGATATACCGATGATATTAAATTTCTTTATTTTCTTAAGTTCAGATGCCAAGTTTGTTTTTTCATCAGCGTTCAAATTATAAATGTTTGGCCCCGATTTATTAGAAAGTGATTTTGCATACGAAGGATCCACAGCCTCTAAGCCTTTAACATACTTTTGCTGCAATTGATAAACAACTTTTTTAGCTTTTGATATTTCCTCCTCGCGTTGCTGTGCTTTATCTCGACGTGATTGAGCACCTTTCATTTTATATTTGTTGTCTGAAAATACACCTGCCATCCCTTCGATAAAAGCAACGCCTTTTTCACTAGCTACAAATGCTTGAGGTAAATTGATAACACGGTTACATAATTCATAACCGGTCTTGAAATAATCAACATTTTCAACTAATGAAATGCTATAAGCTTGTGCAGCCTCTAACTCAGCAAATCTATTAACCAGATCATAAAACGAATTATCCAAAGAATAAAATTCTTTGTAATGGTTTTCTAAAACAGGATAAAACGAATTTACAACATGATCTATTTCCTTCGCTATTCTTTTCGAATAGGCTTGGTGATT
Source organism: Flavobacteriales bacterium (assembly GCA_044368255.1). Lineage (GTDB taxonomy): Bacteria > Bacteroidota > Bacteroidia > Flavobacteriales_D > UBA2798 > CAMBFX01. The sequence continues at coordinate 1,815 of JBIPLT010000029.1, read as the reverse complement.
TTGCGCGTTACTAATGGCATTTTTCCAGTACTCTATGGCTTGTTTTATTTTTAACTCGCCAATTTTAGACGTATAAACTATTGAAATGCCTTTGCCAAGCCATGCATCCGCATTAGTAATATCGTTTTCAAGAATCTTATTGTAAAAATTATAAGCTTCATCGTAGTTTTTTGCATTAATTGCCACCTCGGCTAGCACTAAAAGGTTTCCATCTTTAGATGTCTTTTTTTGTTCAAACAAACTAGAAGCCAATTCAATGTTTACAATACTACCACAATAAGTACATTTTCCTGTTTCGACACTTTGAAGCATAGCTCCACAAGATTCACATCTTAAATTCATAGACAAGTTTATTTTTTGATTAATACTATTCTTGCTGATTATTGTTGAAGCACCGATTACTCGCTTCGCTCATGTGAAAGTTACAAATCCGCCCTAGCCGGGCTTTATGCACAGAAACCTTGATTATTTTTTCTTTCATATCAATTCAATTTATTTTAAATAAAAACAAATATAGCATATTCGGTCATAAAAGACCGAGTTAATCCAGATTTTTTCATACATTATTGTGGGTGCGAAATAAAAAGCAAGAATTGGCCCTAATTAAGATTGGAGAAATCATTAAAAAACAGCGTTTATCGCTTAAGATTTCACGAACTAAATTGGCAATGGAATTAAATACAGACGAAAAGCACATTAGACGCATTGAAAAGGGTGAAAGTAATTCTACTATAATTTCTCTTCTTAAAATTTTCTACGTTCTTAAAATCGATATTCAAGTGCTTTCTAAAATTAAGATTGATAAAGGTTTTATTGAAGATTGAATTTCCTGTTTAATTTTTATCCTTCAATCCTCCCCCTGCCCAGTATTGATGTGTTTAAATTTATTATAAAAGGAATCAATGAACCCTTCAGGTTTCCAGAGGGGGATATTTCGTCTTCGATAATTTCAGTGGATTTTAAAATCGGAAATTGTTTTTCAAAAAGGAAATAATCATTTATTGATAAAAACAAAACTCTATAAAAGCAAGAAGCCTCTCGGTTGTTACAAGAGGCTTCTTAGAGGTAGTTGTTGTTTGCTTTCCTATTCCCGATAGCTATCGGGATGGAGGTAGGTCTGCCTTTCGAAGATAAGGATTTTTTAAACCATCAACAATTTCTTGAAAAAATTAGTTCTCTGGGTTTAAATTCCGTTTTTGGTTATTCGTTTTTCGTTAGTTCTATCTCTAAACGAATAACGAAAAATAATGAACGAATAACGGTTTGTTAACTTCCACAAGCCTCGCAAGCATCTGGATTGTCCAATGAACAGGTAATCTCCGCTAAGCGTTGCTCGTGTGTTACTGCTACTTCTACTGGGTTAGCGCTAAGTGTTACATCATCGCGCTCTTTCAACGGAAGAATTTCTTTTTGTTGTTGCTTCTCTAATGTAAATTTAATTGCATCGGTAGCTGCTTTCGTTCTCAAGTAGTACATACCTGTTTTCAAACCTTTCTTCCAGCCATAGAAATGCATAGAAGTCAATTTAGCGAAGTTGGCGTTCTCCATGAAAATATTCAAGCTCTGGCTTTGGCAAATATAAGCTCCTCTATCGGCAGCCATTTCAATGATTGATTTCTGAGAAATCTCCCAAGCTGTTTTGTAAAGGTCTTTTAAATTTTGTGGAATCTCATCTACATTTTGCACCGAACCATTGTTGGCTACAATTTTATTTTTAATGTTCTCATTCCAAATTCCCAATTTAACCAAGTCGCGCATCAAGTGTTTGTTCACCACAATGAACTCTCCTGATAAAACACGCCTAGTGTAAATATT
>JBIPLT010000201.1:0-5865 GCA_044368255.1 Flavobacteriales bacterium | reverse complement strand
AGGTTTCAAAACTCCAGCATAAGAAATTTTTGTATGTTCCCATTGTAGAGAATCTATAATATCCTTGCATTTTCCCCAGTAAGATTCATCTTCTAAGGGGCCGTAGATGTCAAAAATAATACTTTTATCCTCTGTCAAACTTTTGTCAAGTTCATTAAGTTTTTCCAAAGCAAACAAGAGGTTTTTCTTTTCTGAAATACGCGATATAAAACAAAGTTTCATTCCCCCAATTTTTTTATCTTTTGGATGATGGGTAACCGCTGCTACAGAAGGAATATTGGGAGCGATTGAACTATTTTTATTATCAAATACATTCTCAATCTCTTTACATTCTTCCAATGAAGTGGCCTGCCATTTTACATATCTATCCAATAATAAAAATTTGAAAAGACAAATGAAAAATTGTTTCTTCAGTTTCTTGATGTCAATAGCACCCTTTCCTAACATTCCTCTAGGAGCCAGAATTACTTTTTTTTGATGAAATCTGGCCACAATTAATGGCACAAAACTAAATTTAATCGAGTAGAGACTATTAAGATAAATGTATTTGTAGTTATTTTCTGTAATGATCTTTTTATAAAATGAGTAGGGGGTTTTTTCTGAAATATAAAACACGCGTGCCCCTTCTGAAAAATCCACCCATTGATTCATTTTTACATTTGGAAATGAAACCGAGTCACCAAAATCACGATCAGAAGTTATGATATCAAAATCAAAATTCATCTTCAAAGCATCCACCATATTAGAAACCGATTTAACAGGTCCACCTGCTTTATACGCTGGTAAATACCAATCAATAAATATTAAAATTTTCGATTTCAATCTGTTTGAATATTATTTCTGATTAGCCAATCCTCCAGTACCACCAAATACCATATCCTTGACCAAGTAACTCTTTTATCATTTTTCAAAAACTGATTCCAATGTTGAATCAAATTTTCAGAATTAAAAATATTTCTTTTTGAAAGCGAAATTATTCTTTCCTCGCAAAATACTTTCAATTCATTTCTCATCCATTTATCCCAAGGAAAAACGAATCCCATTTTAGGTCGATTGACTATTTCCGAAGGAATAAGCTCACCCATTGAATCCACGAATAGTTTTTTAGGAGAATACGGTGTCTTGAATTCATCCTTTACACCTAAAACATATGAAACTAAATCATGGTCCATAAAAGGAACACGAACTTCTAAAGCATGTGCCATACTCATTTGATCAACATCACGCAGTAAAACATTTTGCAAATAAGTACTCAATTCTGAAATCGATATTTTGGATAAGTCCGAATAGGATTTTGCCAAACCGGTCTTACCAATTAAATTCTCTACAATTTCTTCAACCCGGTTAGTCGATAATTGTTTATTGCCAATAAGTTCTTTGATTTTATTTTCTGTGAGAACTTTTCTCATCAATGGATAAACTGAAGTAATGGAATATTTATTCAATCGTAAAAATTCACTTAGTTTATCGGAGGAAACGGAAGGTTTCGTTTTTTGAAGAAAATTCGCTCCTACTCCCCTCATACCCGAAGGAACAAATTGTAACCAACTTTTTGATTCGATTTTTTTCAGTCGCATGAACAAATCGTAACCCGCAAACAATTCATCACCTCCTAATCCTGATAGAGCCATTGTGATTCCTGCTTCTTTGGTTACTTTAGAAACAACAAATGTATTTGGTCCATCTCCTGAAGGATGATCCATGGCAGCCAATGCGCCAGGCATCAATTTCAAAAAATCATCTGGTGATAACCTTATTTCTTGATGGTCGGTTGCGTATTTATCCGAAACAATTTTAGCAAATTTTGCTTCACTAAATTCCGATTCATCGAAAGAAATACAAAATGTTTTAACTGGTTTTGAAGAATTCCTAGCCATCATTGCTACAACAGCAGACGAATCAATCCCTCCCGATAAAAAAGCACCGAATGGCACATCTGCCACTAATCTCTTTTTTACTGATTTTTCAAACAAGGAATAAATATTATTCTTGACTTCCTCATAAGACACATTCTTTGAAATATCTTCTGCACACGAATCCAAAGACCAATATTTTGCAATTTGAACTGCTTTCTCCTTAATCAACATCCAATGTCCGGGCATTAACATTTCAACCCCTTGAATCATTGTCTGTGGTGCATGCACCGTTTGATATCTTAGATAATCGATGAGTGAAGATTTATTTATTTTTTTCTGAATTAAATTGGAAGTTAAAAGCGCACGTATTTCAGAAGAAAATAAAATAGTGTCATTATTTTTAAAAAAATAAATCGGTTTAATCCCTAACCTATCACGAGCAATAAATAATTCACTTTTCAATGTATCCCATATAGCAAAAGCGAACATTCCTTCTAGACGTGAAATAAAATCAATTCCCCATTTACGGAAACCATTCAACAAAACCTCTGTATCTGATTTTGTCCTGAAATGGAAATCGGAAAGTTGAGATTTCAGGTCGTTGTAATTATAAATCTCACCATTAAAAACAATAATGTATCTCTTATCATCACTAAAAAAAGGTTGATTACTCTCAACACTCAAATCAATGATTGATAATCTACGATGTCCGAGTATCACATTATTTCCTTCGTAAATTCCATCAGCATCTGGTCCACGATGAGAAATAGCCGAATTCATTTTTTGAATCACGCCACGGGCGTCATTCATTTTTTCAATTCCAAATATTCCGTTTATTCCGCACATTTATTTTAAAAGCTCAGATAATTGCTTAGCCCATTTTTGTGGAGTAATTTGTTGCGCTAATTCATGGCTTTTCTCCGCCATCTTATTGAGTTTTTCAGAGGAAGATTCCATCATTTCTTTAAAAGCTTCTTTCAACTGAATTTTATTAGACGCTTCAACGATAAATCCATTTTCACCGCTTTTTACAAATTGAGAACCAGATCCAACCTTTTCTGTAGTAATAATAGGAAAACCACTAGCCGCGAATTCGTGAATCACTACTCCCCAAGGTTCGAATGTGCTTGGTAAAACAAAAACACCAGTGTCTCGAATGAAATTGGGAATTTCTTCTGGTTGCACGAAGCCAAAATGCTTTATTTTTTCATGTTCTTTTCTTTTCTCATATTCGGCTCCAGTTCCCAAACACCAAAGCTCCCATTCATTAGGTGACTCATTTTGCAACTCAATGAACGAATCCCACATTTCATAAATTCCTTTGAACGCTAAATAGCGACCAACGAAAATAAATCGTTTAGGGAAATTACTTTTTTTAAGTTCTTTGAATTCTTCATAATACTTATTGAAAAAATTAGTATCAGCAGAATAGAAACCGACAAGAATATCTTTATCAGCATAACCCAATTTTCGAGCAAACAATTTTTGAGATTCTCCAGGAACCCATACTTTATTAAAGTATTTTCTAACTAAAAACTTACTCAATAAAACACCCAATTTTTGTTTGGTGCCTCCTTTCCATTGATTATCTATGCCCACAATCACTGGAATTTTATTTTTATACTTTTTACAAACTTTCTTATATCCTCTATCCATCCAGCCACTACAATAAATCAAATCGGGTTGAATATTTTCCAGGACTTTTTGAAGCCGCCCTCTTTTAAAATCGGTTCGGTCAAAAACTTTTATATCAGGATGAAATTTAAAATCAAATGGTGCTTCTTTATTCAATGGCCATCTGAAAAGATGAATTTCTACCTCATTTGATTTTAATAATTCCTCAATACAAGAAAGGAAATAGGTTGCTAATTCTGTATAGAGGAAAACTACCTTATATTTTTTTTGCACGTATTTTTCTTTTAAATAATTTGAATAAATAATAAAACAGAATGGGTAGTATAACTAGGATAATGCCATACCAAAAATAACGATGTGTAATCATTTGCCAAACGTAAAGAGGTACCAATCGCCAATTGAAACTAGGCTTCTCTGGACGATGGTTCTTCCACCAATCCATCGTATATTTTTCAAAAGGAAGTGCGATATTGCTGTTCAGAGAAAATGTTCGAAAGGAAATTTTTCCTTGTTTGGAGTCTACTAACAAAACCGCATCTCGTGGCAAATCACGAATGGCGGTGGCAATAAAAGTGATTTTTTTATTGTAAGGATGATAAAGAAAACTGGCTGGAGCATTCCCTAGGGAACCACTGAACAAATAAACTCTTGCATTTGAAGATGCCTTTTCAATCATTGGAAATACTTCGTCTTTGAAATTAGTAGCAGTTGCCGATTGCGTATTATCCGGAAACAATTCATTCAAATCTTTATCCATATCTACCCATAAAGTGCGATGCATGAAAATAAAAATATTTTTAATCCTATTTTCTGTTTTTAAATTCAAATTTAAAAATTCCAATTGGACATTTCCAATATCACCATTATCCATCTCGGAATCTAAAACAATGAATCTTGATGATCCAATTTCAAATGAATGGAATGTTTTTCCATAGTGCGTACGATAAAATTCATTGTCCACATCATGATTGCCTACCGCATTCAATAATGGCATACTCAATTTTTGGAAAAAATATTTTTCAAAATTCGTATGATCACGTTCCACATTTAGAAATAAATCTCCCAAACACATTATGAATGCTGCATTCATTCCATTCAAGGTATCAATATTCGCCATTAAAGAAGCTGCAGGCATTCCTGAGGCGCTATTGGATGCGCCATGAAAATGTCCACTAACGATAAAAGAAAAATTATCGGGATTTACCAATTTCGTTTGCCCGTTTATTTCAGATTCGACTTTATACCTCACTAATTTTTGATTCCTGATTGAATCAGATTCATGTATATAACGAATATCAATCGAATTGAGACCTTGGGTCAATTTACTTTTATCTATCATTTGTGCTTTACAACAAATGGTAATAATCAAAAATAATATGAGGTTAATCGATTTCATTCAATGATTACTTTGGATTTTTTATCTACTTCGAAAAGATTTTTAACTTTTTCTTTTTTGAAATTTCTAACTGTAATCTTAGACGGACCAAATACATCTGATTTTTTTTCTGCTTTGAATCCTAGGTCAACTTTTCGTAAATCTATTTCATTCAACTTAATTTCAGATAAGTCATAGGCAATGAATCCCGTTTTACCATTACTGATTTTAATATTACTTCCTCGAATGTCCGTTCCATTATTAGCGATGATAGAGTTTGTACAATTACTAAATGTCAAAACATTGAAAAAGCCGGTACTGCCATTGAGTTCAACTGCATTTTTTATGCAATTATAAAAATTCACATTGTTCAAATGAATGATTGAATATTCGCCAAGTAATGCAAATTCTTTGAAATTATAAAAAGTTGAATTTATCACATTCATGGTTCCGCGAGTACATCTTATAGCTGAGAATGTCTCAGATGAAAATTGACAATGATCAAATTTTACCTCTGCTTCGTAAATAGTCATGATAGATGAATGAGAATCTGATTTTTTTACCCCTCTTTTCAAATTACTAAAATCTACAAACTGAAATAAACTTTTTTCTTTTACCTCCAATACGATGAATCCATTACCGGTGCTATCACTAGACGCAATATGAATGGGATACTCTTCCGTTCCAATAAACCTCATTGGAGATCTAGAAATAATTCTAGCTCCAAAAATAATATTTAATGAAATAGGAGCCTTTGCCATTATTTTATATCCCGCAGGAAAAATCAAATCCTTTGTTATTTCATGCTCGCCCGAATTAATATAAATTTCTTTTTTCGTTTCATTTACTGAAATAAAATCAAATTCCTTATAGTTGGGTGATTTTGCTAAATAATCATTATAGTGCTGACGAGTGCTTTCCATTTCTATTGGTTTTACATCTCTTACCACTTCACTCTTAGATCCGGGAACCATTACTATTAATTGCAGTTTTTCTGAA
>JBIPLT010000200.1:0-5894 GCA_044368255.1 Flavobacteriales bacterium | reverse complement strand
TTGTAATTTGCAGAATCAACCCAAAGAAAAACAAACTCAATTTGCCGAACAATTTAAAAAAGGAAGAGTTGTTGGTGATACAGAAATCAAAGTGAATTTTGCCAGCGTAAAAATAAAATTCGGCAAAAACGGAAAGAAAGATGAAACCGTTGTATTGGTAAAACGAGGAGATTTATGGTATTTATTTGGAATGTGAGGGGAAATGTGAAATGAAAAATTTAAAATGTAAAATATGAATACAATACTAGCCGCTCAAACAGACAATACTTCTATCATCATTGGTGGTTCTGTATTACTTCTCACATTGGGAATCTTATATTATTTCAACGGGAAGAAGAAAAAATAGGAATAAATTCAAATTAGATTTTGTCGTAAATAAAATTGAGGTTTTTCCAATTCTAAAAAAATAATATCTTTGCGCCTCATTTAAAGATCGGCTTTTGATTAACCAATAAAAACCAATCTGAATCTGAAGGATTTATCTTAAAAGTTCTGATATTCTTTGGCGAGGTAGCTCAGTTGGTTAGAGCGCAGGATTCATAACCCTGAGGTCGAGAGTTCAAATCTCTCTCTCGCTACAATGAAAAAGCTTCCCTATCGGAGGCTTTTTTCATTTCTACCAGCGACCATCCTCCTCTAAAACCTTCGTATTTTTCTTAAGTGTTCTGAGAACCAACGTAATTAATAATGCAATTCCAAAAACCCAAGCATAATTCATATTGAACTCAAATTTGGGCATCAACATCCAATCTCTAACGATATCCACAAACACAAATCCCGCTACAGTAGCAATGAAACCAGAGTATTCTCGTCTCAAAACACTCTTCAATGAGAATGGAATTTTAGAGGGAATCTTGTTTTTAAAGGAAGGCCAGAAAGGTGGAACCGAATTGGACCAAGAAACATATTCATCGCCAAATTTCTTCTCCAAAAAGCGCTCCTCAGCAAACATGATGCGTTCGTAGTAAATCCAATATGCCAACGAAATGACCAACACAAACCAAAAATTGAAGGTGTAAAACACAATTCCAATCCACATAAAATAATTACCTAAATAAAGTGGATGACGAACGGTAGAATAAATTCCTGTTTTATTCACCACCTCGGCAATTTGTTCTTTCGTATTTCTACCAGAAGTATTTCTTGGTGTAGTTCCAATGGTTATAGCTCTCACCAGGAATCCCGCAAATGAAAGGGCAATGGAAATACCTAACATAGTATAGTATTTCGTTTCATTCACCCAGGAGTAATCCGTATAGTAAATTGCAGGTACTGCAGCTAGAAATATTAAAATCGGAATTTGTCCTCTGTATCTAAACAAAAGATTTCCATTTTTTTCAAAAGAATGTATTAGAGCCATTTAAATTTTCTTATATTGCATCAGCCTTGAAACGGCACGAAATTACTAATTAACCTTAGATTCACCTTATGCCTACCCCTAAAAAGAAGTTTGAAATTGAATATTTCATCAGATCATCCAATAAAGTTTTATTTAACAGTATAAGTACAGCCGATGGCCTAAGTGAATGGTTTGCCGATGAAGTGAATGTAAAAGATGATATCTATTCCTTTATTTGGGACGGTGCCGAAGAAAAAGCCAAATTACTGAGCAAAAAGACTTTTGAGTCCATAAAGTTTCAATGGGAAAATGAAGAGGATGACAATTACTATTTCGAATTCAGTATAAAAACAGACGCTCTTACCAAAGAAGTTGCCCTCATTATTACCGATTTTGCCGAAGAATCAGAAATTCAAGAATCCACCTTTCTATGGGATAATCACATCAATGCTTTAAAAAAGAAATTAGGAGCCTGATTCCATTATTTCAATATTGATTACTTTCACGCGAAATTTATACGGCCTTTTGCCGTTTCTTCCTCATGAATAAAAAACTGCATAAGTTAGTTTTCAACGCCTATATCGGGCCCTTCTTGCTCACTTTTTTTATTGCCATGTTTTTCCTCATCATGCAGTTTTTATGGAAATACATTGACGATTTATTAGGAAAAGGTCTCGATGTCTATATTCTCACCGAATTAATGTTTTATGCTTCCGCCAATTTGGTTCCTATGGCTTTACCCATTGCCATTTTGCTTTCTTCTATTATGACATTTGGAAATCTTGCCGAAAGCAATGAAATGACGGCCATGAAATCGGTGGGTTTATCTAATCTTAGAATCATGCGCCCCCTAATTATTTTCATTTTTGCCATTTCAATCGGGTCCTTTTTCTTTGCCAATTATACTTGGCCAGTGGCGAATCTAAAATTTCGTGCGTTAATTGCTGATATTGCTCACCAACGCCCTACTCTTTCTTTTCGCGAAAAAGTATTTAATAACGACATCGACCATTTTAGTATTCGAATTAATGAAAAAGTAAAAAATAAACCTGATCATTTTAAAGGTGTGCGTATTGCTGATCATTCTGCACCAGCCAATTTCAACCAACCATTATATAAAAAAGATATTTTTTCGGAAGAAGGAAATATTAAAAAAACAGCTGACGATAAATACATGATTCTTTCGATGAAAAATGGGGTGATGGAAGAAGAATTAATTCGTGGTCTAGATTCATCTGATATTTTTCCGCATCAATCTACCCAATTCAAAGAGGCTAAAATCCGAATGGATCTTTCTTCACTAAAAATGCAACGCACCAATACTGATTTATTTAAAGATTTGTATGAAATGTTTAATATGGAGCAATTAAATTTTGCCATTGACTCGGTAGAAAAACAAAATGTAAAAATTCTCGACAACTTTTCAGAGAGTCATAAATTTGCGTTTCTAATTTTCCGTGAGCCGATAAAAAATGCTCAAAATCCCAATGATACGATTACTTTTAATAAGCATGTGAAGATCATGAAAGCAGATGCGGCTAATCCGCAATTACAACGAAACACTTCCGAAGATGCAGCTAACACTTTAAGAAATGCACAAACCACTTATAATTTTAGTTTAGATCAAATTGCCAACAACAATAAAGTTATTAGCTTAATGAAAGTAGAATGGCATCGCAAATTAACTTTACCGATAGCTTGCATTCTATTGTTTTTTATAGGAGCCGCTATGGGAACCATTATCAAAAAAGGAGGAATTGGCGCACCTATTGTAGCAGCCACCATTTTATTTTTGGTTTATTATATCATTTCTATCACTGGCGAAAAAATGGCAAAAGGTGGAGCGCTTTCTCCCTTTACAGGAATGTGGTTGAGCGCATTAATCCTCACTCCAGTAGCTATATTATTATTACAACAATCCAATTCTGATTCAAAATTATTTGATTTGGATACCTATAAACGATTATTGGGTATGAAAAAAAATGTAAATAAAGTAACTTTGCCAAGTCAATCGTAAATGAAAATACTTCAGCTCTGCCATAAACCACCCGTTCCCGCCATTGATGGAGGTTGCATTGCCATGAATAATATTTCACAAGGATTATTGCAAAATGGCCATGAATTAAAAATCATTACCATTGTTACATCCAAACATCCTTTACAATTAGAAAAATTAAGTGCTGAGTATATTGAAAAAACAAAAATTGAAGGCGTTTTTATTGATACCTCATTGAATTTAATCGACGCATTTTCTGCTTTAGTTACTTCGGATTCTTATAATATTTCGCGTTTTTTTTCCCCAGATTTTGATCGAAAATTAACCCAATTACTTCTTGAAGAGAAATTCGATATCATCCATCTCGAAAGTCTTTTTATGACTCCATATATTGCTACCATACGCAGAAATTCAAAGGGAAAAATTGTTCTTCGTTCGCATAATCTTGAATATATGATTTGGGAAAGAATGGCAGAAACTTCTAAAAATTTCGCTAAAAAACGATACTTAAAAATTCTGGCTAAGCAATTGAAAAAATACGAATTTAGCGTTTTAGATGCGGTGGATGGAATTGCCGCCATTAGTGGTGAAGATGGTAAAAAATATTTGCATGGTGAGTTTAATAAGCCATTAGTAACTATTCCTTTTGGAATAAACTTAGATTTATATAATTCGGATAATAGCAGAGAAGAATTTCCATCATTGTTTCATATTGGCGCTATGGATTGGTTGCCAAATATTGAAGGGATAGAATGGTTTTTAAAAGAAATTTGGCCTTCTATAAATGAAAAATTTCCAGATTTAAAATTCTATTTGGCAGGACGAAAAATGCCTGAATCCATGTTACAAACGAAACATAAAAATGTAATTGTGGTGGGAGAGATTCAAGACGCTAATGAATTTATGTCATCCAAATCCATTATGATTGTTCCGCTATTAACGGCTGGAGGAATTCGCGTAAAAATTATTGAGGCAATGGCCTTAAAAAAATCAGTGATCAGTACCACTATTGGAGCGCATGGAATTGAAGGTGAAAACAAAAAAGATATTTTCATTGCTGATACCAAAGAAGATTTTGTAAATAGCATCTATGCATTGGTCAATAATTATCAAAACCATATTGATATTGGAAAAAATGCAAGGAAATTAGTAGAGGAAAAGTATGATAATAAAAAACTGATCGAAGAATTAATTGAATTTTATCAAATGCTCATCGCTTCAAAAATAAAAGCATAATTATTTATGAAAATTTTTGTGCTCCTTTCACGTATTCCCTACCGTCTCGAAAAAGGGGATAAATTAAGAGCTTGGCATCAAATTAAAGAACTTTCCAAAAATCATGAAATCTATTTAGCTTGTTTGAATGATTCAAAAATCCATCCAGAAGCAGAAAGTAAATTGAAAGAAATTTGCAAAGAAGTTCGTTTCTTTTCGTTAAATAAAATAGGTATTGGCGCTAGATTATTTGCTGGAATTTTTACCAAAACACCTTTTCAGGTTCATTATTTTCATAGTAAATTTATTGATAAAAAAATAAAAAAATACATTAACGAAATTCAACCTGATCACATTTACGCCCAATTAATCCGAGTAAGTGAATATGTAAAAAATATTCATCATATTCCTAAAACTTTAGATTATATGGATGCGCTTTCCAAAGGAATGGAAAGAAGAATATCCAAGTCATCGGGAATACTGAAATTCTTTTTGAAAAAAGAATCTAAACGATTACTAGAATATGAAAACCTTATATTCGACTATTTCGAAAATAAAACCATCATTTCTGAGCAAGATCGTGCCTTGATTTATCATCCCGATCAGAAAAAAATTGTAATTATCTCCAATGGGGTGGATACGGACTATTTTTCGCCCCAAAAAAAAGAATTAAATTTTGATTTGCTTTTTAATGGTAATATGAGCTATCCGCCCAATATTGATTGTGTTCATTTTATTGCCGAAAAAATCTTACCCATTGTTTTAAAAAAATTTCCGGAAACAAAATTCATGATTTCGGGTGCAAATCCCGTAAATTCTGTTCTCTCTCTTGCCAATAAAAATATTCATGTTTCCGGTTGGATGGACGATATTCGAGAAGCTTATTGGAGTTCAAAAATATTTATCGCACCGATGCAAATTGGAACTGGTTTGCAAAATAAATTATTAGAAGCCATGGCTATCGGAATTCCTTGCGTAACTACCGAATTAGCCAATAACGCACTGGGCGCAACCGCCAATGAACAAATACTTATTGGAAATACGCCCGAAGAAATTGCCCATCAAATAGAGCGGTTATTAACAGAGCCCGACTTAGTGATAAAAATCAGTTCAAACGGACGAACGTTTGTTACTGAGAATTATAACTGGAAAACAGTTAGCGAAAAACTTGAAAAATGGATGATCAAAACTGTCAATAAAAATTAATTCCTGATATTAGTTTTCTTGTAATTTTACATCCACAGAAAAACTAAATGATTAACCGCTAAGCGCTCTTTTCAACCATTAAATAAAAGTTAAAAATGATTAAGAACACTCCCTTTCTCAACAAACACCTTGCTCTAG
>JBIPLT010000199.1:0-5895 GCA_044368255.1 Flavobacteriales bacterium | reverse complement strand
AGGAAAGGTGCATGCTCATCTTCGGGGGTATTTATTTCTGGACCTAAATTTTTCACATTTCCCCAACTATATTCGTTCATTAATTGGGCAGAATATAAATCAATACCACCAAAACCTCCTGCTCTTTCGCTGGCAAAAATCATGAATTTTTTATTGGATGAAAGTGAAATATGTCTTACTTGTGAATCAATATTTACTCCTCCAGCAACTAATTCTGGAGTTGTCCATTCATCACCCAATAAATTTGATAATGAAATAGCTCCTAATTCACCAGGAATACTATTGACAAGAAATAGTTTTTGTCCATCACTAGAAATGGACACGGCGGTATTATTTTTTTCGTTGTTTATTGGGCTTGTTAGTTGCTTTGGTTCTTCCCAATTTCCACTGGAGTTTTTTACTATATAAAAAACATCTTCATCATATTCACCATATTTTGATTTTGGATTATTGAATGGCTCTTGTAGTCCGCCCATGGATTTAGATCCACGATAGGTAAACATCAGTAAAGATTCATCAGAGGTGATTAATGGTGCATATTCTGATGCATCGGTATTAATTGGTGCGCCCATATTTTTAATAATATAGGGCAATATATTTTTACTCAATTCAATTCCATTGATGCAATTAAGAATGTACTTTTCTGATTGTTTTTTTAATTCTTTATCAGCATTCTTGTTTTTCTTGAAAGCCTCAAAATGAGTAAGCGCATCTTGGTATTTTGAATTTTTAAGGTAGGCTTGTGCCAAATAATATTCTACATTTTCATGAGGTAATTTAACCTTGTCGATTTTTTCTAAATATTGTAATGCCTTTTTTATTTGACTTGCCAAATGCAAATAACAAACGCCTAGCCTAAAAATAATGATCGTTTCTTCTGGATTATCTTTTTCAATTTTCTCGTATTCCACCAATGCATCTAAGTAATTTTCATCCTTAAACATTACTTCAGCTTTCTCAAATGTTTCGGCTTCTTCTCCTTTTCTTGGGAATTTATTACCTGAAAATAATTGCGCATTAACAGATATAGTGATTAGAAATGCAACACAGATGAATAAAATCTTTTTTATTTTCATTCTTTAAAATTTCGAAATTCTTATATCTTAAAATTATTTAGATGGAAATAGGTCTTTTTTCGATTTAGGGCGTTCAGCACTATGCCATTTAAAATCCTTAAGAAACTTGTCCTTAGTATTGATTTTATCTAATGGGTAAAATACAGAATCGGGTTTTGTAATGAAAGTGACTTTTGATGGTTCTTCATTCTCAAAAACAACTAAAATATTGCTGCAATCGGATTTATTCATTCCTTTTCTTGGTTTATTTTTTTCTCCTGGATAGTAGATCATTTGCCCATTTCCTTCAACCTGTGTTTTATAAATAGCCTCATTTTTGAACCAAACGGTCATATTTTTTCCTTTCACCTGATTATATCCTAAGGTATCGACTTCTGAAATCACCAAACAATTATTTTTTAATTTAGAATGAAATATTTTTCCTTCGGCTGTTTTTAAAATGATTGTATCTGCTGTTACTTGATTCCCTTCGCTCCATAAAATTGGACTACCAAATAATTGCATTAAACTATCATTTTCATTATAAAAAAGAGAGTCACATTTTCCTTGCATATCACTTTTATAGAATTTAACTCTATGATAAAGATTCATCCAGCTTTTCTTTTCTAATGTATCTTGTTTGGCCTCCATTGTATCGGCATAGATAAAAAGGGTGTCGTTTGGTTTTATAGCACCACTATCTGATTCTATAATTTTAGATAGCAAAGGTGATTCGGTTACTAAAAAATAATTTTCTTTTTCATCATAATTTGCTTTCCCTCCATGGATGATAAAATCATTTAAGGTGTCCTTCAATTCTATATTTCCAAAAGCATTTCCTTTCCCTGTTTTTTGATCGTATAAAACGGTATCGCTTTTCAGAAAATACTCTTTGCTATGAATAAATGTATTCTGATGAAAAAATGATTTTTCCTTTTTTGTATCATACCATCCTCTTTCGCAGTAAACCGTATTGCCATCCGATCGAATAATTGTAGGTCCATGAAAAATGGCTGTTTCAGGCAATGTTTTGTATTCTAAAGTATCTGCAGTTAATGAATATTCTTTTCCACTTAATTCTACGTTTTGACTAAAGAAAATGGTTTTTGAAGCCGAATAGTAAACACCTTTTTTACTGGTTAATTTATTTCCATTGGAAGTGGAAGTAATTACTGCGCCACCATTATACCAAACTTTATTTTCTATTCCATTGAATTGAATAGAGTCGGTGGTAAGTTGAAGATCTTTTTCTACTAGTCGGATATTTCCCCATAAACGGCATAATTTTGTGGAAGAAAAATAATGCAGTGAATCTCCAAAAATATTGAGCGTATCGCCTCTTTTTACATGAATATGTCCGTAAGCTTGAAAACGTTTTTCTTTTGAAAATAAGAGGGCGCTATCGCAATACATGAAAGTTCCATCATGCTTAAAGGCAACGTTTCCTTTTAATCGTTGAGCATCTTTATATTTTTGGTCATACTTTACCTGATCAGCATTGAGAACCTCAATAACTTTGGCATCTTTTTTTTGTGAGAAAAGGGGAGAAGTCAACAAAAAAGAAAATACAATGGAAATAAAAATGTGGAGTGGTTTCATTTTTTCTATCCTACATAAAACTACTCTCATGCTTTTTTATTATGCCATCAATGCATTTTCAGACTTCAAAAGCGTTTCCGAGCGATCTGGTCCTACGGAAATAATGCTTACGGGAACATTTAATTCTTTCTCGAGAAAGAGTGTATATTCTAATAATTCAGCTGGAAGTTCATCATAAGAATCAATTCCACCTAAATCTTTTTTCCATCCTTTAAAAGCTTTATAAATAGGTTTCACTTTTACATTTACCAAATCATAAGGCATTTCATCGGTTTGTATACCCTCAATTTCATAGTGAGTGCAAGCGTAAATAGTATCAAAGTTATTCATTACATCTGCTTTCATCATCGAAAGATGAGTAACACCATTCAACGTAATAGCATATTTCAAAGCGGGTAAATCTATCCAGCCACATCTACGCGGACGACCAGTAGTAGAACCAAATTCGTTTCCGATTTTACGAAGTTTTTCACCTTCTTCATTGTCTAATTCTGTTGGAAAAGGCCCACTTCCTACACGTGTGCAATACGCTTTAAAAATTCCCATTACATGGCCAATTCTATTGGGAGCAACACCTAATCCTGAACAAACACCTGCTGATGTAGTATTAGAAGATGTTACAAATGGATAAGAACCAAAATCAATGTCTAATAATGTTCCTTGTGCTCCTTCTGCTAAAACTTTTTTGCCAGATTTAAGTGCATTATTTATATAGTGCTCGCTATCGATGACAGTAAGCTTTTTCAATGCTTCGATTCCTTCAAACCAAATCGGTTCAGTTTCGCTTAAATTATATTCGTATTGGTAAAAACTCAATAATTTAATATGTTTTTCTTTTAGTGCATTATATTTTTCTGTGAAATCAGGCATAAAAATATCTCCTACACGAATTCCGTTTCTTCCGGTTTTATCCATGTAAGTGGGTCCAATTCCTTTAAGTGTAGAACCTATCTTACTTTTTCCTTTAGAAGCTTCTGAAGCTGCATCTAATAAACGATGAGTGGGCAAAATCAAATGTGCCTTTCTAGAAATCAATAATTGCTTTTGAATATTTACACCCATTTTTTCCAAAGCATCTACTTCTTTTTTTAAGGTAACTGGATCGATTACTACACCGTTTCCCACTACATTTTTCACTCCATCATGAAAAATTCCTGAAGGAATAGTATGTAAAACATGTTTGATTCCATTAAATTCTAAAGTGTGTCCAGCGTTTGGACCACCTTGAAAACGGGCAATAATATCATATTTGGGAGTAAGTACATCAACCACTTTTCCTTTTCCTTCGTCTCCCCATTGTAATCCTAACAACACATCTGCTTTCATAAATATTTTTATTTAAGATTTATTTTTTTAATTTTTTTAGGCTAATTTATTCTCTGCCTCCTCGATGGAATCAGTGATCGTAAAAAGTGTATTTAGTTTTGTTATTAAAAACAACTGTTTAACTTTTTCTGAAAGATGAGCAATAACTACTTCGCCACCTTTTGTTCTTGCTTTTGTAAGGATGTTTACCAAAGTATTTAATCCAGAACTATTCATATAATCCATATCAGAAAGATTAATTACCAAACGAATCGTTCCGTTTTTTACCAATGTTTCTACTTCAGCAAGCATCGGTGCCGAATGAGATTTATCCATCATCATTCCTTTTAAGTGAATGATAGCGTGATTATTTTTTTTTTCGATTTGGTAAGAGAATTCCATTATTTGCGTGTTGTAGTTTTTTTAGATTCAGAATTATTACCATTTGCGGTATTATCTTTTACGGCATAAAAATATAAAGTGTGATGAAGAATTTTTACGCCGAAATGTTCTTCAATTGATTTTTTAATGTGTTGTATTCTGGGGTCACAAAATTCTAAAACTTCACCCGTATCTGTGCAAATTACATGGTCATGTTGTTTGTTGCTATATGATTTTTCAAACTGAGCGATGTTTTTTCCAAATTGATGTTTCCTAACTAAATCACAAGAAAGCAAAAGTTCAATGGTATTATAAAGCGTTGCTCTACTTACGCGATACTTTTTATTTTTCATTTTCACATAGAGCGATTCAATATCAAAATGACCTGGGTAATCGTAAATTTCATTAAGTATGGCAAAGCGTTCAGGAGTTTTTCTGTGGCTTTGTTGTTCAAGATATCCCTTGAAAATAGAATTAACCGTTTCTTTTATTTCGGGCACTGTCATTTACGTCAGTTAAGCGGTAAAAATAGAAAAAGTTCGCAACGCTGGAATTGTTTTCGGTTACTGATTATCAATAATTTTCAACTAATTGGATGAACGCAAATGTTCAAATCCCACCATTCGGTTCAATTCTGGATCCCAAACCTTAAGGCGAAGGCAAGCTCGCATATCTTTTAGACTTAAAGAAGTTCGTTTAGCCTGTTGCAATTCAGGGAAATGAGCCATAACTTCGGGTAATCGATAAAATGGAATTCGCGAATTAAGATGATGGATATGATGATAGCCAATATTAGCGGTGACCCAATTCATAAAAGGACTCATCACCATAAAACTGGAAGAATTTAAGGCCGCAGCTTCATATTTCCAATCTTTATTTTCAGAAAACCATACTCCAGGAAAGTTATGTTGGGCATAAAAAAGGTAGGCACCAAATGCACAAGTAAGTGTAAAAGGAATAATAATACTATAAACCCATTGCATCCAACCAAAATAATAAATGATTAATCCACTTACTGCAAAATGAAGAATTAAAGCGAATAATGAATCCCAATGTTTTCTTGGATTACTGATAAATGAATTTATACACATACCCAACATGAACATACTTAAATAGCCTAAGCCAATTATGTAAGGATTTCGTGTGGCGAGATACATTCGTTTTTCTTTTAAAGTTAGCGACATGTATTTTTTCTTTGAAACAATGGGATAAGATCCAATATTGGCACTAAAGAGTTTACTATTGTGTTTATGGTGATAATCATGTGATCGTTTCCATATACTTGGCGTAGCTAATAAATACCAACCGAAAATAGTGAAAATGGCATCTGCAAAAAACGATTTGTTGAGAATGGCTTTATGTTGATGATCATGATAAATAACAAACATTCTAGAATTGAGAAGAGCCACTGCAATTGCCATTAGTATTTTTAGATAGAAAGGCTCTAAATAGAAAACCATAAAATTAGCGAGAATAAGAAGAGAAAAGGTGCTTAAAGTATACCACCAACTCAAAAATCTGTTTTCTTGAGTAAAAGGTCTGGTTGCTAAAATGA
>JBIPLT010000198.1:0-5917 GCA_044368255.1 Flavobacteriales bacterium | reverse complement strand
AATTTAAACCAGTAAAAAATTGAATATTATTCCAATCACTGCCTGTAAAAGTAGAATCATTATCTATCAAATATTGAGTACATCCAACGACTGTTCCATTCGTGTCGGTTGCAACAAAAGACAAAGTATCACCTGTAACAGAAACGTTACCTTTATAATCATAGTCAAAATCTGTTATTGGTAGGGAAGCATCATAATTATTATTTGCCAAATAATAAGCCGTATATTCAGGATATGACAAAAGTCTCACTGTATCGGAGGTCAAACTATCCGTATTCGCTAAAGAACTCATAAGATTTTGAATTGCCAGCTCTTTCGGACATTGGCCAGTCAACAAATATTGTTGATACATTACCTCATTAGCATCCATCATTGCAAAATCATTATTCTCAGGATCAGGAAATCTTTGTGTTTTGGTTGAATAATAATTACGATTATAAATGCTACAAGGTTGTCCTGGATTATAATAGGCACTTAAAGGAAATCCACCTGTCAACATACCCGATTCGTATGGATTAAATTCGTCATTTCCGATGCAATCATTTAATGATTCACAGTCTTCTAAAGCTATATTATCGGCACGGTTTGCTTTCAGAATGTTTTTATAACTGATATATAAATTTTTCAAAGTATTCCATTCCGCATTCCGAATACTATCGTTGAAATCTGATGGACCTCCCACTATAAAATCTTGACCAAATTGATAACAGGTACTACTAGGAGCCACATTAAAATAGTTTCCACACCTAACAGTGGCTGCAGCTATTTCTAACATTGAAAAACTGGAACTGCCCGATGTTATATAATTATTAAACTTGAATTGCATTTGCGTAGCATATGAACCATACTCGGCTGTTCTTACCACAAACGGATCCCAAGGTTTACCCGTTCCAGTATTATCAACATGCCAATCTTCTAATCGATTGTTTGGATTGACAACTGTATCGTGATCTACTCGAATAAATTTATTATCGATGGCATCCTGAAAAGTCATGGTATTCATCAATAATCTATCAAAATCATCACTGCTGAGGGAATCACCAGTATTCACTACTTCTTCGTAACTGATACAGGTTTCATAATAGCAGTATTCCGGATGGTATTGTACCAATGACCTTGACCATCCACTTTGCCAATTCAAAATAAAATCGGAAACATTCAAAAGGTTTTCTGGATATGTATAATAATCTCCGTTAGCATCCTCAAATACTTTTGTGGATGAAGTATCGGCAACTGCAGGTAAGTAATTTACGCCATCAACAACCAAAGGAATGATTGAACGAGTATTCTGATCATCCAAGTAATAATCATATTCCGTTTCGTTGAGCAAAACATGAGGTTGGCGCCAGGTTCCTTCTGTAGGAGTATTAAGTCTTGCTGGGAGAAAATTATTTGAATTCAAAACAGATAAACGGATTCCAGATGGATCAATATCTCCTTCTGAATCGATATAATGTGCATATTGTCCACCTGGAGCCACATCCATCAACATCGCTTGATAAGCGGCTTCACATAATGAAATATCTTGTGGACATAATTTTTGACATTCTGAATATTCACGATCATAGTCAAAAGCAGTTCCTTTTCCTTGAGCAACAAATTCATCTCTTTCTCCCAATGCGTCTAAACAATCTTCGCAATCAATATAACAATCAGTGGTATCAATTTGCGAGAGGTATAATTCTTCAAAATCATGCAAGGTCATGAAACATTCGTTGATGTTTGAATCCATATAGGAATTCACATAAAAATCAATTGCATCATTATTTACAGTTAATTTTTTTATGATGGTATAATTTCCAACAGGCAATAATAACTCAATAGATTTGGTAGTATCGAAGGTGGTTGGATCACTACATTCTGTATTGAAGACAATCGTATCATTTACCAAATCAAAATGACCGATTACCACTTCTTCCATTAATTCATCTTCCAATTCAACTAAGTCTACTCCACATTCATCAATCACTTTCAGAGTTAAATCATACACACAACTGAAACAAATATTTTCTGCCAGACAATTATCAAATAAAGTATCAATGCCAAGATCATAATCAAAAGTATAAGTGGTAGAATAAGGAACAAGCAATTGTGTGCTGAATTCAATACTATTTCCAGAAATGTTTTTGGAATTTAAACCACTTTCTCCATTCGCATTTTTTGCAAATAAATCAACTGTTAGTTCTTTAGCTGCGGTTCCTTCTGAATCAATCGCATTTAAATTTGCAGTGCTATCTCCAGCTAAAGAAGTGGCAATTACTCTTCCTTCTTGGTCGAGATAACTCACACTTGCTTGTCCGTTGGGATCCAACACCAAATTTTTCTTGTAGTGAGTAGCGTCTCCAACTTCACTACCAAACATTCTCTCCAACTGAATTTGATTCGGTTGACCATAGTAATATTTAGTTTCGTGCCCACTTCCCAATTGGAAATCGACACCTACACCGCTTTGTCTTCGGATACGTCCAGTATTATCTGGAGTATATTCCACTTGTGTGAAAGGATGTCCGTTTGCATTAGGAACATACTTCTGAAATCCTGTTTTATTCGGATTATTTCCTGAATAATAATTAGAGGAACCAGAAGTTGTGTCCATAGGCATTGCTCCCGAATTGCATATACTAGTATCCACATCAAAATCATTTCTTGAATAAGCGTTCAATGTATCATCCTTATTGAATTCAGGGTAATACATTAATACATTGGCAGAATCTTCCAACTCACAATCAGTGGCTGTAACAGGCACGGGCAATACTGTAATAGCAGGCCGACCTTGGTGATCATAAATCGTTTCACCAACAATCGTATTATTATCTGAATTTATTCTTGTTACTGTTTGACGATTTCTTAAACTTCCATCAAAATAACTCACCACTTCTTTCTTCTTTCCTTCTTCTGCAAAAGTAGTGGAAGCTTGCCAGTTTTTATTTCCTTCGTGTGGTGTGTCCACATGGAAATAAGAAGTAACAACATCTTCTACAACTCCCTGATCAGGTAATCCCCAAACACCAAAAATTATTTTTGATGGATCGGTATAATCCCTTCCAATAGCACGGACACGAAATATGACATATCCATGGTCAAACAAAATTGGAATTCGATAATAATTTTGTGCGCCATTGGTGGAAATACGTGTGCTGTTATGTTTGAAATCATATTCCAAATCACCATCATCTTTATAGGTAGTGATAGAAGTATCATAGTCATTTATAAATGTCCATTCCAATTGATATTCTTCGGCACCAGTAGTGGTTGGCCAAGTAATTTCCAGTTCATCATAAATTTCATCGCAATTCAAATCAAACGTATCGATGCCTGATAATTCAATAGAGTCTTCTGCAATGGTTGCAAAATCATAATAACGTTCTGCTTCAATTAATCCATCAATAAATAAATGGGCTGGAAGTGTATCTTTTGAAATGCCATTTATATAAATACTATCAATGGTGTAATCAAATTTATAAGCATCGAAAAAACGTACTGCATCTTTGTCAACATAAGCCAATTCACCAAACGGATTATAATTTAAATCAAGATAAAGGTAGAAAGGAGTGCCAGCAGTATTTGCTGCATTATAGGGTTGAACAAGTAGTTTCACTCTCACTTCCATTGAATCAGGAAAGTGAAGAGCATAGTGATGATCCACACCAAATGTTAAAAGATTATTTACACGATGATCAATAAAACTTCCTGTTTTAGGAGTTAAATCAACTGTTTTAGTTGCTTCGGGATTGCCAATTATTACATCTGTTCCTCCAAGCGGAGTGAAAATACGTTCTGTCACTTCAACATGACCTGCATTTGCGAAAAAGCAGACGAGTAGCGATGTAAAAAGTAAAATATATTTTGCGGCAAACTGTTTCATACACGAAGTGAATAATAATCTCATTGTCGTTTAGTTTTTTGATGAATCGTAATAACGGGTGTCAACAATTTTGTATTCTTTATAATTTTTTACACCAACGGGTTCTCCTTTTACGGGCAAGTTGATATAATTCGAAATATCAAATTCCGCTTTATCGAATACTGGATTTTTCTTTAAATCTTTATAGCTAATAATTGCTTTTGGGCTTGCCATTTCTGAATTTTCATCTATTGGATTCACTCTAAATGATTCTCTGAAAAGAAAAACAATTTCATTTATCGCTCCTTCATTACTAAATAGAATTTCACAAGCAGAATATTTACCCGAAGTATATTCCAATTTATATCTTACTGCTTTATCTTCTGTTTTCTTTGTGGTGCTTTTTAGATTTTTCTTGCCTTGGATATATTCCAGAGTTATAACATCAGATGGCTCGAAAGAATCAGGATGTGCGACTAAAATAGTTTTACCCATTGTATCAATTACAATTTTTGCCTTTTCGTTTTGAATGGTTAATATTCCCATCATTGAACTTTTGTAATTTTTTCCATCTCGCTTAAAATATCCACTCATTTTTTCGTGTGCTACCAATGTAGAATGTCCTTTATAAGAAGCATGAGTAATATTTACTGAAAATTTTGTTAACCCATTGTAAAATTCAGCTACTTGTTTAGTATTGACTTCAAAATCGGTGATTTCAATTTTTTCCCAACTTTCAGAAGTAGGTGATGTAATAAATGAATTACGCGAATTTATTTTTGCTACTGCGATAATGCAAAAGGTGATACAGCTAACTAAAATTATTTTTTTCATTTTTAAAGTTTTAAATATTGAATTTTGAATTCTTAATCTTTATCATCTTTTAGTTATACTGGTTTTATTTTCTTGAATCGTCATAATTCCTCTTTCTGTTTCTTTCTTTATTCGCATCAATTTTCCCTCTTCATCGTATTCGTAAAAAGTGGCGTAATTGCGCTCATCCAATTCTGCAACTAAACGAAGTGTGGTTGGATCATATACATAAGTTTTCATACTTCCGTCATAGGGGAAAATGCGGATATCATCAAAAAAGCATTCTCCACTTGCGCATTCCAAACGCAAAACCATATCTGTAGCAGTAAGGGGAATTTCAAATTCAGATTCTACTTTTTGCCAACCATCAATGATTACTCCTGTTGGTGTAAATGGACCAAGTGTAGTAGATGCCGAAGGGAATTCTATATAAACTTCGGGCTCTGTATAAGCGGTTTTAGAAGGAGGTGCATCATCTTCTTTCACCCATGTGCTGATTAAATATTTTTGTCCAGGTTGAGGTGCAAACGAACCGATACAATTTTCACAAGGAAGTGGGTTGTTACAAACCAATTCCCCTTCTGACGCATCAAAAGAAATAGTGGATGCACAAGAGTAAGCCCTTATTAAGATGTAGTAATAACCTTCTGACAATGTACCAATATCAGTTCCTGTATTATAAGATGTGGCATCGGAAGTATTTAAATAATTTATTTCGATTCCAGTCGTATCAATCGTACAGATATTCTGAGCAGTTTCATATGGTCCACTAATAAAATAGAAATCCATGGTGGCTAAACTAGATATTTCAAGATCGGGTAAGCCGGATGCATCAACCTTGAAATAGAAATAAATATCTATTGGGCTTTTTGTGCAGGATTCACCGTCATAATAATTATAGGCGAATGAAGTATCACTACAAAAGTAAGTGGCTTCTTTCGTGCAAGGTGCACTTGCTGTCGCTTCATTTGCTTTGAAAAACACTACTACAGTCAACAGAAATACAAGTAAGTTTAGTTTGTTTCTCATAATGTTACTATTTTAATTTCTTTACATCCTTTGGCATCCGTAACTGTTATTTCTACTTTAATTCCTGTTCCATCAATTGAAATGGAATTAGTTCCAGGAGTTATTGTTGGATCACCAGATATAATTTCATAATCGATTTCATAAGGAACTGTTCCACCAGTAACAGTTACAGTTTGTACTTTTGCACCAGTTTGTGTCAAAGTCAAATCACAACCAAGGGGAGCGCAAATC
>JBIPLT010000028.1:0-17779 GCA_044368255.1 Flavobacteriales bacterium | reverse complement strand
AGGACGAATTCTTAGAAGAAGAGGACGAACCAATAACTAAAAAATCAGCAGAAGATATTCCTTCGATGAATACATCCGAATTAGAGAAGAAATTAAATGAAGCTATTGCTAATGAAGAATACGAACGTGCATCGCGTATTCGAGATGAGTTGAATAATCGCAAGAAATAATTTCTACTATGAACAAGTTTTTCCTTTTTATTTTTACACTAGCGATATTATTTTCTTCCTGTGGAAAAGGAGAATCAACAACAGATGAACTAAAACTTCTATCACGTAAATGGGATTTACAAGATAAAAATCAAAAAGGTTTTTTTGTAAAATTGAGCAATACCAATGATCAGAAAAAATTTACTGCGCTTTTTACAAAATCGGATACCATTTCAGGTGTTTGGGAATATGTAGATAAAAAACTCACATTAATTCCAACCACTATTGATCCTTATGCAGCCCATATTGATTCGGTAGTAACGGAGACTGATACGAGTGGTTCCCGCCTTGTTTTTTATTCCAAAGGAAAAAGAGAGTTGAGTTATAATAATGGAAAATTAAAAAATCATCGAGTAGAAATTATTTTTAATGTTGCTGGTCTAACTGAAAATCGTTTAGAAATTAAAGAAGTTGGAAATAGCGAAACATTTATTTACACCTACACTCCTCCTGTTCATGAATCAAATATGTCGGGAGAAAGTCTTTCTCGTGGACTTATTGGAATTTTATTTTTAGTGATTGTTTGTTGGTTGTTAAGTTCCAATCGTGGCGCCATTAAATGGAGATTAGTAATTACAGGCTTACTCATTCAATTTATTTTTGCTATTCTAGTTCTTAAAGTTCCATTCGTAGAATCTATTTTTGAATCTATATCAAGCTTTTTCGTAAAAGTAGTTTCATTCGCGGGTGAAGGAGCAACGTTCTTATTCAAACAATTTAGCACGAACAAAATTGAAGGACCAATGGTAAATTTTGTGGTGATGGTTTTGCCAACTATTATATTCTTTTCTGCACTTACTAGTCTATTATTTTACTTTGGAATACTTCAAAAAATTGTTTGGTTCTTTGCCTGGGTGATGAAACGTACGATGCGTTTATCCGGCTCAGAATCTGTTGCTGCTGCCGGTAATATTTTTCTCGGACAAACTGAAGCGCCTTTATTAGTAAAACCCTACATCGAAGGAATGACCAAATCGGAATTACTTTGTTTGATGGCGGGAGGAATGGCAACGATTGCAGGTGGAGTTCTTGCTGCCTATGTTGGATTTTTAGGGGGAGATGATCCAGTTGAACAATTGTATTTTGCCAAACATTTATTAGCCGCATCAGTAATGTCGGCACCAGCTGCGATTGTAGCAGCAAAAATGTTGTTACCCGAAACGGAAGAATTCAATGCAAGGTTAGAAATTCCCAAAGAAAGAATTGGTGCAAATGCATTAGAAGCAATTACCAATGGAACAACGGATGGTGTAAAATTAGCCGTGAACGTAGCAGCGATGCTACTAGTTTTTATTGCAATGATTGCCATGTGTAATTTTATTTTGAAAGATATCATTGGAGAATTTACTGGAATTAATGAAATTATTGCTGCAAATTCTGCCACTTATACTCAATTCTCATTTGAATTTATTCTCGGACATTTATTTGCACCTGTGGCTTGGATGCTTGGAGTTTGTTGGGAAGATTCTATGTTAGTGGGACAATTAATGGGAGAGAAAACCATTATCAACGAATTTTACGCATATACTACATTAGGAAATCTAAAAGTTCAAAAAGCATTTGTAGAAGAGAAATCTATCATCATTGCAACTTATATCCTTTGTGGATTTTCTAATATCGCTTCTATCGGAATTCAAATCGGTGGAATTGGTGCTATTGCCCCAAGTAAAAAATCTCAACTCGCACAATTAGGAGTGAAGGCTTTAATTGCTGGAACCATCGCTTGTTTGTTTACTGCAGTGATTGTGGGAATGTTGATGTAAAAAATTTAGCCACGAATTAAACTAACTTTTTCACGACCATTGGGATTATTTTCACGAGTTATTGTTGTTGAATAAATTGCACTAATTTTTTCTGATTGTAAAAGAAATCAACTCTAATTTATCAACGAAGTTGATTAATAATTAGTGAGAATTTTCTTAGAATTTTATTTCTTAATTGGTGTAATTCGTGCAAATTCGTGGCTCAAATATATTTTCTTTTTCTTAGTAGCTATTCCAAAATCTTCCCGACCTTCGTGTAAATGTCCTCAGAAAAACATACCAACCGCCTCATTCATGAAAGCAGTCCATACTTGCTGCAGCATGCGCATAATCCTGTAGATTGGTTTCCTTGGTGTGATGAGGCTTTTGCGAAAGCGAAAAAAGAAAATAAATTGGTTTTAATCAGTATCGGCTATTCCGCTTGCCATTGGTGCCATGTCATGGAACATGAATCATTCGAGGATGAGGAAATTGCTGCAGTGATGAATAAATTCTTCGTTAACATAAAAGTGGATCGAGAAGAAAGACCGGATGTAGATCAAATTTATATGAATGCGGTTCAGTTAATGTCAGGACAAGGTGGATGGCCACTTAATTGTTTTGTTTTGCCTGACGGAAGACCAATTTATGGAGGCACTTATTTCAAAGCCGAACAATGGATGAATGTTTTGCATCAACTAAGAGAAATATTTGTTTCGGATAGAGAAAAAGTAGAAAATTACGCAGCCAAGTTGACGCAAGGAATAAAAGAGGATGGATCCTTCGACTTCGCTCAGGATGACAATTCCTACCTTAAAATAAATTCTGATAACGATCCATTTCCAGAAATGATTTCTCGCTGGGAAAATAGATTTGATAATTTAGAAGGTGGCCCAAACAAAGCACCCAAATTCATGCTCCCGAATAATTATTTATTCTTATTGCGATATGCACATTTGAAAAATGATGATCGAGTGAAAGATCATGTGGAAATCACATTGGATAAAATGGCAATGGGCGGAATTTTTGATCAAATTGGAGGAGGATTTTCTCGTTATTCTACCGATATGATTTGGAAAGTTCCTCACTTTGAAAAAATGTTATTCGATAATGCTCAACTCATCACTTTATATTCGGAAGCATATCGATTATTTAAAGATGATTTGTATCAGGAAACAGTTTATAAAACAATTGAGTTTATCCAAAATGAATTAACGGGTCCTGATGGAGAATTTTATTCTGCCCTGGATGCCGACAGTGAAGGTGAAGAAGGAAAGTTTTATGTTTGGAAGAAGGAAGAATTGAAAAATATTTTGGGAAAAGATTACGATTGGGTAGCTGCTTATTATGATTTAAATGGAATTTCTCATTGGGAACAGGGTAATCATATTTTATTGAGAAGAATGACAGACGAAGAATTTTCTCGGAAAAATAATTCCTCATTAGCCGAATTGAAATTCAAAGTAGAGATTGTCAATCAGAAATTATTAGAGATAAGAAATACAAGAATTCGTCCAGGTTTGGATGATAAGACCCTTACCTCTTGGAATGCGATGATGGTAAAAGCACTATGCGAAGCTTATCAATCGTTCGGAGAAGAAAAGTTTTTAGCATTGGCGGAAAAAAATATGCATTTTATTCTTAGCCATCAGCTTTTAGCTGATGGCTCAATATTGCATTCCTACAAAAAAGGGAAATCCACCATCAATGGATTTTTAGAAGATTATGCATTTATGATTGAGGCATTGATTTCCTTGTATGAATCTAGTGGCAAAGAAAATTATTTGAATTACGCTATAAAATTTACCAATTATACTTTGCAAAAATTCTATGATGAAAAATCGGGAATGTTTTATTTTACTTCGGTAAATGACCCAGCTTTAATTGCTAGAAAATTTGATGTTCATGATAATGTGATTCCAGGTTCAAATTCGGTGATGGCAAATAATTTGTTTTTATTGAGTCGGTTGACAGAAAATTCCGATTACGAAAAATTCGCTTTGAAAATGTTGGGTAAAATAATTCCACAAATGGCGAATTATGGAGCTGCCTATTCCAATTGGGGAATTCAATTATTGTATCACCAACATTCGTTTTACGAAGTGGCGATAACAGGTAAAGAAGCTAAATTCAGAGCCAAAACCATTCAAAAGGAATATCTTCCGAATAAAATGGTGGCTTTTTCAGAAATCGAAAGTAATCTTCCATTGTTAACATCAAGGTTGAAAAACGGTCAGACACTTATTTACATCTGCCGTAATAAATCCTGTAATTTGCCATTAGATTCCACGGATGAAGCATTAAAGTCATTTAAGTTTTAAAGATTGCCACGAATTACACGATTTTTTGCTGAAGCAAGAGACAGTGCAATAATTGAATTTGGAAAATTCGATTTATATTTTGAATTAAAAGTAGAATGAAAAAAAAATTTAGAAATGGGATTTTCACGAATAAGCAACTTTGTTGCTTCACAATTAGTGTTAATATGTTTGTTTACACTTTTATCTTCAATTGGTGAAATTCGTGGCTGAAAAATTAAATATAAGATTTAGCCTTGAATATTCAGTATTAATTGCCAATAATATTGTGAAACGATTTATTTTCTTCTTTTCTTCCTTCGCGTTCTCTCCGTCTCTGCGGTTAAAACCTTTTTTAATCCTTAAGGTATTTGTCTTATGTCTTACGTCTAATATCTTATGCCTCTCTGCTTCCTCTCAAATGATCGACAATTCTCAAAGCAATGCCTTCACTGATGAACCTTTTTTCAATACGGATTTCATTAAGCGTAATAAAATAAAATCCTTCACCGGAAAAGTTTCCAAGAAAAGAGATTTACAGCCCATCGTTGATCAAGGAATCGAATATTATTATGAATTTGACTCCGAAGGAAGAACAACCATGATATTATCTACCTACAATAGTTTTAATCACAAAGATTCGCTTATTAAAACATTCGAATACGATGAAAAGGGAAGAATGACAGCTAAACGCACCAATGATTCGTACGGTTTTTATTCTTACAATTATAAATATGATTCATTGGGAAGAATCATTGAAGAATCGTATTGCAGAGATGAGAATTGCGGACCTAGTCGTTTTCGTTTCAAACTTGGGCAACAGTTTTCTATTTCTACCGAAAAATATTCGTATGTCGAAAAAAGCAAGCAAGAAAGTATTCGTGAATACAAAAATTACGCAGGTAATCTTTATCAGGAAAAAATATTCATGAAAAATTATTTAGGTTTTTTGACCGAAGAAATTACACGAATCACTTTGAACGGACGTGAAACAAAAGTTGTTTATGAGTATGATGAAAAAGGTAGAATGAGTAAGAAAACAGATATTTCTGAATTTATGGGTAAAACAGAAATCTCCAATGCTTTTCAATACGATGATTTCGGAAACTTGATGGAAGAACAAATTTATCGCAATGAAAAACTCACCACCATGCGTTCGATGATTTACGATAAAATGTCGGGATTACTCACCGCCCTTGTTGCAAAAGATATGAGTTCGGAGGTGATCACGATAGTGAAATATAGTTATGATTTTTATTAGATAGTTTTTTAATTATTTTCCATTTACGCTTATGCCAAAATCCCCTTCACAAATCGTTTCTACCATGTTCGAAAAAGATTATTTTTCCCAATGGCTCGGCATCGAAGTTATCGAATCCTCCGAAGGAAAATCGATTCTTCAAATGAAATTGAAAAAGGAAATGCTCAATGGTTTCGGCATTGCTCATGGAGGTATTACGTATTCATTGGCTGATAGCGCGCTTGCCTTTGCTTCTAATTCGCATGGCAAAAAAGCCGTTTCCATCGAAACCAATATTTCTCATCTCAAAACCGTGCATGAAAATGATTTACTGACAGCTACAGCCCATTTGAAAAGTATCAGCAATAAAATTGGTCTTTACGAGGTGGAAATTACCAATGGAGAAGGGATATTAGTAGCGCTTTTTAAAGGAACAGTATATCGGACGAGTGAAGAATGGTAGAATGGGGCGGAGATTAATTAGCCAGTAGCCACATAGCCACATAGTCACATAGTCACATAGTCACATAGTCAAAAGTAAATAACTAAATTGTCAATTTTTGATATTCGATTAAGTTTTTGCTTTAAATTTTTTCACCAACTTATATCTTCTCCAAAAATCTATTTGGCTATGTGGCTACTTTACTAAGTGGCTTTTACTACAAAATCTACTTGGCTTCGTGGCTGCTTAGCTATTGCCTTTTTACTTACCTTTGTCAACAGAAACTCATAACATGAAACAAGTTTACATCATTGATGCCATCCGTACTCCAGTGGGCAATTTCGGTGGAAGTTTATCTACCTTACGCACGGATGATTTGGCGGCTATCGTTTTAAAAGAAATTATCCATAGAAATCCATCGTTGGATCCTGCTGCAATTGAAGATGTAATTATGGGTTGCGCTAATCAAGCAGGAGAAGATAATCGAAATATTTCTCGTATGGCTTTGTTGTTGGCTGGAATTCCTTATGCTGTTCCGGGTGAAACGGTGAATCGTTTATGTGCTTCGGGAATGAATGCAGTGATTAATGCATCGAGGGGAATTCAAACTGGAAATGGAGATATTTATTTGGCAGGAGGAGTAGAAAATATGACTCGTGGTCCTTGGGTGATTTCAAAAACATCTTCGGCATTCGGGCGCGATGCACAAATGTTTGATTCGAGTTTCGGTTGGAGATTTATCAATCCAAAAATGAAAGAAATGTATGGCGTGGATGGAATGGGAGAGACGGCAGAAAATTTAGTGGAGATTCATAAAATTTCGAGAGAAGATCAAGACAAATTTGCCGTGTGGTCGCAACAAAAAGCATTTGCCGCTCAACAGAACGGAAATTTAGCACAAGAGATTGTTTCGGTTTCGCTTCCGCAGAAAAAGGGAGATGCCATTATTTTTGATAAAGATGAATTTATTAGAGGAAAATCAACTTTAGAAGATTTAGGAAAATTAAAACCCGCTTTTAAAAAGGACGGAAGTGTTACTGCAGGAAATGCGTCTGGATTAAATGACGGAGCAGCTGCCATGTTACTTGCTTCTGAAGAAGGTTGTAAAAAATATTCACTCACACCCAAAGCAAGAATTATTTCTTCTGCAGTGGCAGGTGTTGAACCGCGCATTATGGGAATTGGTCCAGTGGAAGCATCTAAAAAAGCATTGAGTAGAGCTGGTCTCTCATTAGATCAAATGGATGTGCTCGAATTAAACGAAGCGTTTGCTGCTCAAGTTTTATCTTGCACACGCTCTCTAGGATTGAATGACAATGATGCAAGAATAAATCCCAATGGTGGCGCTATAGCCATTGGTCATCCACTTGGAATGAGTGGAACTCGTCTGATTCAAGCTGCTACAAATGAATTAATCCGTTCCAATAAAAAATATGCACTTTGTACGATGTGTATTGGAGTAGGGCAAGGATATGCTGTTATCATAGAAAAAGTTTAGATAAAAGAGCATAGAACGTAGATTAAAGACTAGAAATTGTTGATGAATATTTATTTCTGTTTTTCATTTTTTCATTGGTGAATTTCTCTTCATAATTGTCACTTGTCACCGAACACTTGTCTCCAAATAATTTAATGGAAACGTTTAATTTTTTTATTACGTTTGCGCCAATAAGATACCAATCAACTTTCCATCAACAAATTTTAGTCATTAATTAAAAATTTATTTTATGAGTATTTTAAAGAGTTTTGAAGAGCTGGATGTCTACAAAAGTTGTAGAGCGTTTAGACTAGAAATTTCCAATTTAGCAAAGACTTTACCTGCTAGTGAACAACACAAATTAGCGTCTCAAATGTTGCGTTCTTCTCGTGCGGTAACAACAGCCATTGCCGAAGGATTTGGTCGTTTTCATCATCAAGAAAATATCGTTTATTGTCGTCAGTCGCGCGGTTCTTTAATGGAGACATTAGAGAATTTAAATATCGCATTTGACGAAGGATTTATCAACGCAGAAACATTAGAAACATTACGTAACCATCAACAAGATTGTTTGCGTTTGTTGAACTCTTATATTTCTTATTTAAAGAAAGCAAAAAACAGAGCATTTGAAACTAACCCTCAATCTCCATTGACCGCTAGTCAACAACCTGCTTTATCGGATTACTAGAATCACTACCTTTACAATAGTTGATTGGTATTTTTCTATTGTATTTTATTTATCTAGTTAGTATGATTTACGAATTCAACGGGTTCAAACCCGTTATACACGAGAGTGCTTTTATTCATCCTCTTGCAGCCGTAACTGGCAATGTTCTTATTGGTAAAAATGTTTATGTGGGACCTGGTGCTGCTATTCGTGGTGATTGGGGCGAAATTATAATTGAAGATGGTTGCAACGTACAAGAAAATTGTACTATTCATATGTTTCCCGGAGTAACCGTTACGTTAAAAGAAGGTGCTCATATCGGACACGGCGCCATCATTCATGGAGCTACCATTGGTAAAAATTCTTTAATTGGAATGAATTCGGTGATAATGGACAATGTAATTATTGGTGAAAATTGTATTGTGGCTGCATTATCTTTTGTAGCGGCAGATACCGAAATTCCCAATAGAAAATTAGTTGGAGGATCTCCAGCGAGAGAAATAAAAGATGTTTCAGATTCTATGATAGATTGGAAAACAAAAGGAACACAATTGTATCAAAAATTACCTGCAGAAATGTATGCTACTTTTAAAGAATGTGAACCATTAAGAGAAAAAGAAGCCAATAGACCAACTCAAGAAAGTATGTATAAAACTTGGAATGAGATTAAGGGTAATTAATCAATTTGCCAATGTGCAAATATGCAAATGGAAATACAAGGGAGAATTAAAATTTGAAGTGTTTTCCATTTTCGTGAAAAAAAATCATTTATTTCTAGAAGAAAATTTGTAGCGAAGACTTTCCCCCTTTGGAGGGGGCAGGGGGAGGAAATATGAAATTCTCTTAGTTTGAAACAAAAGTTAATTAATTCGCTAATTAAGTTTTCCTGCAACTTCCTCCATAACAATTTCCACTTGCGCAACCGAAAGCAAAAATTCCCATCGAAGCAAAATATCCACCTGCTATCATTCCCATCCACTCAAAATCTTGAATTGAGGAAATAATCAACGCGATTCCCATTCCTGTAAAAAAGAACCGAGTGAAATTCCAATTCGATAAAATTCTTTGTTTCATTTTTTTTAATTCAAGATTTAATATTCAAGATTCAAGATTCAAGATTCAAAATTCAAGATTCAAAATTGCATTAAGCAACATTTGTCTTTCAAATTTTGCATCTTAAATTTTGAATTTACTACACATCCATCCAACTTCCACCATTTTCACATTGAATTCCTAAACTTTTTAAATAAGCAGTTGCTTGTCCGCTTCTATTTCCACTCGCGCAGCATAAAATGAAGGGTTGTTCTAATTTTTTTATTTCATCTATTCTTTCTACTAATTCTTGCAAAGGAATATTGATGCTTCCTTTTGCACTTCCACCTGCAAACTCACCCGGAGTTCTAACGTCTACAACTGTCTTTGAATGATTCATTGGATATATTATTTATGATGATTTTTTACTCGGTTCGAAAATATTTAATAAGAAAGCACCCATAATAGTTCCATAAACTGTACTATTCAACGGACTCGAAGTTATAGAGCAAGAGCC
This sequence comes from Flavobacteriales bacterium, assembly GCA_044368255.1. Lineage (GTDB taxonomy): Bacteria > Bacteroidota > Bacteroidia > Flavobacteriales_D > UBA2798 > CAMBFX01. The sequence continues at coordinate 8,156 of JBIPLT010000028.1, read as the reverse complement.
GCTGTTGCATCCCCAGAAATAATAATAGAGATAACCACCAGTTGCGCCTAATAACATGCCTATCCATGTTAGTTTGTATTTTATCAAGAATGTTTTCACGATACAAAAGTAGAGTAGTGGAATGAATTGTTTTGGAACTTTTGTCACAAATAAAAATTCAATATTCAATATTCAATATTCAATATTCAATATTCAAAATTCAAGATTCAAGATTCAACATTCAACATTCAAGATTCCAAATCTGTTCAATAAAACATTGTTTAAGTTTAGTAATTATTTTAAGCTACTCTTGTCTTTCAAATCCGAAATCCGAAATCCGAAATTTTCTTCATCCCCGCATTTTCTCCACTGGATACGCAATAAAAGTTCCTGTTCCTTTTGCAATAACTTCATTATTTTGATTAATGATTTCTCCTTCTGCAAAAACCATTCGCTTTCCTTTTTTAATCACTTTTCCTATTCCTTTGAGTTGATCACCTTTTCTCGCAGGACTCAAGTAAGTAATTTTGAATTCAACAGTAGAAACTAATTTTCCTTCGTCACCAATTCCCGAGAGCGCAGCTACACCTAAAATCGCATCCATATATCCTGCTAACGCGCCGCCATGCGCTACTTCACGAGTAGCTAAATGTTCAGCTGTAATTTCCAAATGGTAAATAATTTCTCCAGGACGAATCACTTCAAAATGCATCTTCATCATTCTGCCGAAATTATTCATTTCATTGTATAATTCGAGTATTTTTTCTGCGTTCATTGTAGGAAATTATTCGTTTTTTATTTTTCGTTATTCGTTGGCAGCTGATTTATAATAAGCGAAGCGTTTGTCATCCTGAGTTTACGAAGGATCTAACTCTTCATTTTACATTTTTCATTTTAAATTCCTCCCCTTTCTTAGTGGAGGTGTCCGAAGGACGGAGGGGTTCTACTCCACTTTCTTCCAAATCAATTTCTTCCCACAATTCTCTAACGAAATGGTATAATACGTTTTTTTACCAAATACATTTTCCAATTCTTTTCGAATATCGCCCCAATTATTTTCAATATGTTCACATGGATATTGCAGGAAAACAATCTCTTTTTCATTAATAATCGCAAAAGAAGGTGTAGTTTTTATAGCCGGTAAATCTTTCATAAATTCTACAGGCGTACAATCAAATCCGTAACATTGCAACCAATTATTCAAAACATTTCGGCAGGATGTAGAATCCGCATATTCATAAAACCATAATTGTGCAATAGGATAAACACCTTCCACTTTTCCATATTTCACAGTGGAGTTTTTCTTCAAAGAAATTTTCTTTCCAAATTTACTCTCGTATCTCTCTGGAATAATCGGTTTATTCACCTCTACTTCCGAATACATTAATTTATACTTATCAATGAACTTATTTACTTTTTCCTCGAAAGATAATTTTTTATCAATAGTCATCGAAACAAAAGCCAAACTGTCTTTTTCTGATACAGAATTTGATTCTTCAATGGATTCCGTTTTTGCAACATTACTTGTATCACTCACTTCCTCCGCCTTCATTTCATCAGAAGGTGCTTTTTCTTCTTTCGTATTTCCACAAGAAAATAGCAAGGTTATAAATATTAGATAAATTATTTTCATTCTTTTCTATTGGCTATTTACTAATTGGCTATTGGCTTTTCTTTAATTTCTTCAACTCCTCACAAACTTTATCCACCATCTGATGCGAAATATCCAAATGAGTGACCATTCTCAACATCTGTGGACCAAAAGCAACCACCAAAATATTTTTTTCTTTCAATTTTTGAATCATTCCTTGTAAATCTATTTCTGGCTTTAAAACGATTACTACAATATTGGTTGGAACTGGATAAACTTCTTTCACCCAATCACAATCTTTAACAGTTTCTGCAATTTGTTTAGCATGCACATGATCCATTCTTAATCGTTCAATATGATTATCCAAGGCAAATATTCCAGCTGCTGCTAAAAATCCTGCCTGGCGCATTCCTCCGCCCATTACTTTACGAATTCTACGTGCGCGTATCATTTCTTCCTTGGAGCCAATTAATACAGATCCAACTGGGGCGCCCAAACCTTTCGACAGACAAATAGAAATGGTATCGAATAGTTTCCCGTATTCTAAAGTAGGAATCATCGTTTCTACCAACGCATTAAAAACTCTTGCTCCATCCAAATGAAATTTGAATTTATTTTCGCTGCAATATTGTGAAATAGCTTTTAATTCATGAACATCATAAATCGCTCCACCACCTCGGTTGGCAGTATCTTCTACCGAAACTAATTGTGTTAAGGGTAAATGTATATCCAAAGGATTATTCACACTTTCTTTTACTTGTTGCAAAGTTAATCTGCCAAAATTTCCATCATTAAGTTTAACAGAGCAAGATGAATTCACCGCAATTCCTCCACCTTCATATTTATAAACATGACTTTCTTTATGGGTAATCACCTCTCCTCCCGAAGTGGTATGTAATTTTATTCCAATTTGATTGGTTTGTGTTCCCGAAGTACAGAATAAAGCAGCCTCTTTTCCAAATAGTTTTGCTGTTTTTTCTTCTAATGCAAGAATGGTTGGGTCTTCTCCAAACACATCATCACCCACTTTAGCACTCATCATCGCGTCCAACATTCCCGAAGTAGGTTTGGTTACTGTGTCGCTTCTTAAGTCAATTACATTCATTTTTCAATTACATTTGTGTCAGCGCTAAGTTATGAAAATTATGAGAGTCTTTTTTCAATTCTTTTTATTGGCAATCGGATTTATTCCCTTGAATGCTTATTCACAGGGTAAATACTGGGTTTTTTTTACAGATAAAAAGGATGTTTATTTTGATCCGTATACTTATTTTACCGATGATGCAATCGAAAGAAGAATTAAACAAGGCATTTCATTAGCCGACGAAACAGATAAGCCAGTTTCACAAAAATACATCGATGAAATTTCTTTTTATTGTGATTCTTTAAGTTATTCTACGCGTTGGTTTAATGGTATTGCCGTTTATTCGGATGAAAATAGAATGAATGAGATAAAATCATTTTCATTTGTAAAAGAAGTTCGAATGATGAATGAAGCAAAAGTTTTTTTAACGGAAGGAGAACATTTCGAAAATAAGGAAGGTTTGCAAAAATTGGCTTTTTCTCAATTAGAAAGAATGCAAGGAAATTTATTTACAAAGAATGGTTTCACTGGCAAAGGAATAAAAATTGCTATTATTGATGGTGGCTTCACGGGTTTAGGGAAGGATGACTTCGAACGAAAAGAATTTTTTGAAAATGTAAAAATTACGGCTACGTATGATTTTATTAGTAAATCAGATAATGTTTTTCGTAAAAATGAACATGGAAAGGTGGTTTTATCTTGTATTGCAGGAAAAGTGGATTCCACTCATTTAGGATTAGCTCCCGATGCTGAATTTATTCTTGCACGTACAGCTAAAAATTTCTCGGAAGGAACACGAGATGAAGAAAATTGGTTAGCCGCTGTTGAATGGTGTGATAAAAACGGGGCAAATATTATCAATACTTCATTGGGATATGATGTAACAAAATATTTTCAAAACGACATGGATGGAAAGACAAGTTTAATCAGTCGTTCAGCTAATTTAGCAGCTAAAAAAGGAATTTTAGTGGTAGTTTCAGCAGGAAATGAAGGGCAAACGGATTGGAAAAAAATCTGTACGCCAGCCGATGCCGATAGTGTTTTAACCGTTGGCGCGCTCAATCCTTATTCTGGCATTCAAGCTTCATGGAGTTCTTATGGGCCTTCTGCCGATTTTAGAATGAAACCTGAGGTTTCTGCTTATGGTTATGTTACCTCCATTTATTCGCGACAAATTTCTGAAATGATGGGAACTAGTTTTTCTAGCCCACTAGTGGCGGGTTTTGCTGCTTGTGTGATGCAAATGCATCCAGAGTGGAGTTGTATGCGAATCAAAGAAGAAATAATGAAATCTGCTGACCTTTATCCTTATTATGATTATGCACATGGAAATGGCGTTCCTCAAGCGGCTTATTTTCTAAATGAAAAAAAGGAAATTATTCCTGAATCTTTTTCGGTTACTAAGGATACTTCCACAGGAAAAATAATAGTGGAAATAAAGAAAGAATTTTATAATTACAATGTTCCATTCATTCCTAATTATTACGATATAAAAGAAAGACAAAAAGATGAAATCGAAAACGGAGATCCTGATCATCCAGTTTTACCCTCTTTGCATATCAACGATGATTTAATGTCGCAATACTCTTCTTCAATTTATTTATCAGTGCCCGATTATCTTTTTTATCATGTCGAAAATTCGCAAGGTTACTTAGATAAATATTATGTGGTGGCTATTGAGAATAACCGAACGGTAACCATTAATTCAAATGATTTTCCTAAAGGATCTAAACTTAGATTTTATTACCGTGGATTTATTAATTCCTATGAAATAAAATGAGAAAGTTATTTATCATACTATTTGTTTCATTCACAGAATTAATTTCTGCGCAGGTAATTCTTATTGAGGAAAACGTGAATGCCGATACCGTTCTTTCAGAAATTGGCCCCAATAGAAAAAAGTATCACTCAGGTTTTTATTCTTTCGGGATGATTTTCGGACAACCTGATTCCATTGGTTCAGCAATTGATTCTCGAGCAAGTTGGCATATTCAATTCGGAGATCGAGCAAAATTCAAATTGAATAATGTTTTTTCGTGGGGAATTGAAAATATGTTGGATTATAAGAGTTTTCGTATAAGTCAAAATGAGGATAAAACTTTTGGTGGTGATGTCATTCATAAAAAGGAAACATTTATCGTTCTTTCCTATGAGATTTTGTTATTTACCCGAATAAATTTCGACCCCAAACGCGGAGATCATCTCGGAAAATATTTAGATCTAGGTGCTTTTGGAGGGTATAATTTTATCAAACGCCATAAAGTAGTGGATACCGTTAATACCCAATATGGATTTGAACGTGGAAAATACATCATGTCTAATCTCAAATATGTTGAAAAATTCAATTATGGAATTACCGCAAGAATAGGCTGGTGGGGACTTTCTTTGTATTTTAATTATCGCCTTTCAAACCTTTTTAAACCCTATCAATCGATAAATTATCAAGAATTACCCCGGTTTGAAGCAGGAATTAATATCGATTTTGCCTCGGTAGAATTAAAGGATAATTATATGCGTAAAAGGAAATTTCGCTTTTTTTAACCCGTTTTTGTTCCGTTCATCACTTTTTAGCATTACCTCACTCTACAGAAATTAATTTTGTAGCGATAAATTATAAGCTATGTTCAATAAAATTTGTTTTGCCTTAATCATTTCGATGATTTCTTTTTCAAACTCTAATGCTCAAACCATTAATGGAAAAGTAATCGATAAAGACAGTAAACCCCAGGAATTCGTCAATATCTTATTATTAAAAGCGGCCGACTCTAGCCTGCATAAAGGAACCATTACCGATGTTAATGGTGATTTTTTATTTGAAGATATGGAGAACGGAAATTATTTAGTGGCTGCTTCAATGGTGGGCTATACCAAAACTTACACGGATGCTTTTGAATTAAGCGAATCGAATAAAACACATTCAGTAGGTGATATTTTATTTTTAGAAGATGCCGCAACTTTAGATGCGGCTATGGTTTATGGGCAAAAACCTTTTATCGAGCATCAATTAGATAAAACGGTTGTGAATGTAGAGAATAGTATTATTTCTGCAGGAAGCACCGCATTAGAGGTTTTGCAACGTTCTCCTGGAATAATGGTAGATAAAGATGGAAATATTACTATGAAAGGAAAACCAGGAGTTACTATCATGATTGACGGTAAACAAACTTATTTATCGATGCAAGATGTAAGCAATATGCTAAAAAGTATGCCTGCAGATCAGTTAGAAAAAATTGAATTAATTACGAATCCTTCTGCAAAATACGATGCCGCAGGTACAGGTGGTATCATTAACCTTGTAATGAAAAAAAATACCATGTTAGGATTGAATGGAAGAGTAAATGCTGGATATACACAAGGCTTTTACCCTAAGTTTAATGGTGGTGGAAATATTAATTATCGTTGGGAGAAAGTAAATTTATTTACGAGCTATAGTGCAAATCACCGAACAGGATTTAGTGTTTTTGATTTAGATCGTAAGTTTAGAGTGGGTGATAATTTTGAGAGTATTTATAGCCAAACTTCTTGGGGTGAATCAAAAAGTTTAAATCAAAATGCAAAATTTGCAGTTGATTTTTACCCTAATAAAAAACATACCATTGGTTTTTTTGTCAATGGAATGTTTGCCGATGAGAAAAGTGTTGGGTATAATAATACCGATATTTATGGTGATGATGCTAAAACTATTTCATTAGGTCAAACAAATACATCCAATGATGTTAAAGACAACTGGCAGAACATTTCTGGGAATATTAATTACAAATGGAATATTGATTCAACAGGAAAAGAATTAACGGCTAATTTGGATTATGGTTATTATAACAATGCAACAAGTCAGTATTATAAAACTACTTACTACGATAGCGCAGGTGTTGATTTTGGTTTGCCTGATATATTGACGAGTTCATTGCCTTCTGAAGTAGATGTAAAATCTGGAAAAATTGATTACGTTCATCCTATCGGTAAAAAAGCAAAGTTTGAAGCGGGTGTAAAAAGTAGTTATGTGGTAACAGATAATAACGCTCAATTTTATAATGTAAGAAATGATGTTTCTTATGTTGATTCTACAAAAACAAATCGTTTTAAATACACCGAAAACATTAATGCGGTTTATACCAATTTTGCTTCTGAATTGGGTAAAAAATGGAACGGCCAAATTGGTTTACGTTTAGAACAAACCATTGCAAAAGGAGAGCAAATTACCATTGATTCTATTTTTACGAGAGATTATTTGAATTTTTTTCCAAGTGCTTTTCTAAATTATAAAGCCAATGAGAAACATGAATTTTCGGCAAGCTATAGTCGTAGAATTGATAGACCCGATTATCAATCCTTAAATCCATTTTTATATTTCTTAGATCCATATACTTATATGAAAGGAAACACTTTGTTGTTGCCTCAATACACGGATGCGTTTGAGTTGAGTCATACATTTATGGGTTTCATGAGCACTTCGCTCTCGTATAGTCACACGAGTGGTGTAATGACGCATATAACGGAGCAAGTAGATTCTACACATACCAGTTTTTCTAGTATGGCTAATTTACAGAGTCTAGATAATTATGGATTTTCCACTACACTTCCTATACCAATCACCAAATGGTGGATGAGTATGAATTTCATCAATGTATTTTATAATCGATACAAAGGTGAAATTGGCGGAACAAGTTTTGATAGTGGAAGACCAGCTTGGATGATTAATTCAACAAATTCCATCACCATGAAAAATGGTTGGAGTGCAGAAATTGGATTTTTTTATATGGCCAAACAAGTTCACGGAATTTTCTTCATGAATCCAATGTCGAATCTTTCTTTCGGTATTCAGAAAAAAATAATGAAGGATAGAGGAATGCTCAAACTAAGTGCTTCTGATATGTTGTATAAGCAACGTTGGAGTGGAAGTATTCAATTTGATAACATGGATATCCAAATGTGGACACGCGGTGATTCCAGAACTGTATCTATTAATTTCTCTTATAAATTTGGTGACTCTAAATCACAATACCAACGCAAAACAAGTGGAGCTAGTGATGAGTTAGATCGTATTGGTGGCGGAGGCGGTGGCCAGAATGGTGGAATGGGGCAATAACAGAATGTGAAAGGCACAATTTGAATATTATTCATTTAGGAATTCGAAATTTCTATTATCTATTTTCTTGATTTAGATATTTTCCCGATATTCGTATTTGAATCTAAATTTTACTTTATGAATAAAACGTTATTCGCCCTCGTATTCTCAATATTAGCCACTTTTTCTTTAAAAGCTCAACAACTTCCAAATGCAAGTTTCGAAACTTGGGCAGGATCTGGTAACATTGAAAAACCGGATAATTGGAATCAATTGAATGCTTCACTTCCATCTTCTGTAGCTATTTTTGTCCCAAAAACTTGTCATAAAACCACTCCTGGTCATACCGGAACTTATTGCGCAAAATTAGAAACTGTAAATGTGTCCATTCAAGGCCCTACTAATGGAGTTCTAACAACTGGCAATATAATCACTTC
>JBIPLT010000197.1:0-5953 GCA_044368255.1 Flavobacteriales bacterium | reverse complement strand
AAATAAAGCGATTATGCTCTGGGAAGGTAATTCTCGCTTTGTAATCATCAATATTGCCCCACACCGCCCGTAATGGCTTGAAAGCAGCTAGTCTATCGGTCACTTCCAGATTGCCAATATCACCGGCATGCCAGATTTCATCACAGGATTCAAAATATTTGAAAACGCGTTCATCTAAATGGCTATGCGTATCTGATATGACTCCGATTCTTTTCATTATTTCTCAAATGTACGAATAAATAGGATTTTTTTTTAGCCACGAATTTTACGAATTACACGAACCTATTTTGGGAATTAATTTTTTTGGATATTATATCATGAGATATTTAACGCAAAAATTATAAATCGAATAGTTTTTTGCAAATGGAAAACCGTGTTTTTATTAGTGAAATTAGTGCAATTCGTGGCATGTTTTCAAATCTTCCTAAACTTCAATCTTATCGAATTCCCAATCACCATTAAATCGCTGAAAGCCATCGAAAGTGCCCCAAACATCGGATTCAAAAAACCAAAAGCAGCCACTGGAATGGCAATCACATTGTAGAAAAAAGCCCAAAAAAGATTTTGCTTGACTGTTTGAATGGTCATTTTACTGATTTGTATTGCATCGGTTAGTGAAGAAAGTTTATCGTTATTCAATAAAACGACTTGCGCAGAATTAATTGCCACTTGACTTGCTGCTGAAAAGGAAATTCCAACTCCTGCAGCTGTTAAAGAAGGTGCATCATTAATTCCGTCTCCCAACATGGCCACATCGTGTTGCTTGCTAAAAGCACGAACGATGGATAATTTTTCGATCGGATTTTTTTCGAAGTAAAAAGTTTCTATTCCTAATTTATTTGCAATTTCTTCTACCACTTTTTGTTTGTCTCCACTCAAAATAACAGGACGTATTCCCATTTTTTTCAAATCATTAATAACGGTTTTTGCATCCGATTTTAATTCGTCACGGATTTTTAAAGCGGCAATCGGTATATCGTTTTTCACTAGAAAAATAGAAAAATTCGCCTTGATTTCATCGGGGAAATAATGTCCTAGCCAAGAAGTGGAACCAAGTTGGATTGTTTCATCACCCAATTTTGCTTGCATTCCTTTTCCTTTTATTTCTTCAATATTGGTGAGGGAAATATTTTCAGAATAATCATTTAATAATTGTGAGATGGAAGTTGCAATGGGATGAGAAGATTTATTTTCCAATAATCTAATGATGTTTAGACTTTCATTTTTAGTTTTTTCATCGGCAAAATAATATTCTTGAATCGTAAATTTTCCAGTGGTTAATGTTCCAGTTTTATCGAAAATAATGGTTTTTACTTTACTCAATGATTCAAAAGTGCTTCCGCCTTTTATCATAATTCCGTTTTTAGCGGCTCTTCCTAATCCAACAGCAACAGCGGTAGGAGTAGCCAATCCCATGGCGCAAGGGCAAGAAATTACTAAAACTGCTACCGAATGAAGAATAGAAAATGTCAACGAAACATCAAAAGCAAAATAGGAAAGTAAAAAAGTAGAAGCTGAAATTAATAATACAGCAGGAACGAAAATAGCCGATATTTTATCCGCTAAATTCTGAATAGGAGGTTTGCTCAAAGCAGCTTCATTCACTGTTCGAATAATATGTGATAAAACGGTTTCACTTCCTGAGCGCAAAACTTTTACTCTTGCATTTCCTTTATTCCAAATGGTTCCGCCAATAATTTCATCACCGATATTTTTTTCTAAAGGTTTAGATTCACCTGTAATCATACTTTCATCTGCCCATCCTGTTCCAGAAATAATTCTTCCATCAGCGGGAATTCGATCTCCTTCATTAATTTGAAAAACATCCATTTTTACCAATGATTCAGCATCCACATCAACGATATTTTCTCCAACTATCATTCTTGCTTTTACTTTTTGAAGCTTTACTAAATCTTCGATTGCAGTGGTAGTTTGTCTCACGCTTCGATGTTCAATGACATTTCCCAATAATACTAATGTGGTAATAACCGCTGCTGTTTCATAGAATAAAAAAGTATGTGCTTGGTGAATATCCAATGTAAGTGTTCCATATAAACTATACCCAAAAGCAGAAAGAATTCCAGTAATAATTAATACATCCATATTGGGAAATCCAGCTTTTAGAGAGCCTAAAGCACTTTTACCAAAATGAAAAACACCAATAATAAAAACAGGAATACATAATGACAATTGAAAATAAGGATGATTGAAAATGGAATCGTGTGGAAGAAACATGTGCAACATCAGAATAGCAGAGAAGGGTAGAGTGAACAGAAATTTTTTTTCTACGGATGATAATTTACCTGTATGGATTTTTTTCTGTCCAGTTGCTTTGTAACCAATTCCGTCAATGGATTTTTTAATTTCTTCGAAACTTACATTTGTTTCATTATTAAAAACAACTTCACCGGTGATATAATTTGTATTCACATTTTTCAAACCAAGCTTAGACATCGTTTTTGTTACACTACCTGCGCAGGAGCTACAGGTCATTCCTTCTACGAAAACGGTTTCTTTAGATAATTCAGACATATTGCAAATTTACTCCCCTTTAGTTATCAAATAGATTGATTTTCAATAGAATTTGCTAACAAAATATTTTATATATTTGCATCCTGAAACGGTGGTTGTAGCTCAGCTGGTTAGAGCATCGGTTTGTGGTACCGAGGGTCGTGGGTTCGAGTCCCATCATCCACCCAAATGAAAAAGTCCTGACGGTAGTCAGGACTTTTTTTGTTCGAGGAAAATCGCGAAAATGAAATTTTCGGCGTATTTGACGAGAACAAAAAAAGCAATGCGATAGCATTGGACTTTTTCATTTGGATACCGCCCTTAGGGTCCAGCGTAGCTATTCCCAGTATTATTTTCGAAATCCAGACGAGAACAAAAAAAGTAATGCGCCAGCATTGGCTTTTTACTTATGTAGGTTTACACCACAAGGGTCCAACGAAGTTACTCCCATCATCGTTTTCGAAATTCAGACGAGAACAAAAAAGCAATACATAGCATTGGACTTTTTTATTTGGATACCGCCTCCAAGGTCCCAACGAAGCTAACTTTTTTATGAGTTCATTTGAAAAACTATTATTGCCCGAATAATCCCAAATGAAATTTTCAGCGGTTTGACGAGAATAAAAAAAGTAAAAAAACAGAATTAAACTTTTCGCTTTTGAAATGAAAAATATACTGCAATAAATGCAAAGGCGATAAAAATAGCACTCACTCCAAATGCAACTCCAGGAAAATGAAATGGAGCATTTTCATTCGTAAACCAATAAAATAAATTCGTCATTAATAGGGGATTGATAATAGTTGTTAAGCTTTGCAAAGAGGTTAAAACACCTTGTAGCTCTCCTTGTTCGTTAGCGGGCACATCATTTGAAATAATTCCTTGCAATGCAGGTGGAGCTATTCCTCCTATTGCATAAATCATGGTGAAAGCAAACATCATCCATGGTTGGTTGGCGAGCGCAAAAATGGTAAATCCGATGAAATATAAAATCAATCCCACATAAACGGTTTTTCTATCACCCAATTTTTTCATGCTCAATCCCACTAATCCTCCTTGAATTATAGCTACACAAACACCAACAAATGCCAATGAATATCCAACCATTGCTTCGTTCCAAGCGAATTGATATTTTGTGTAAAATGACCAAATTGAGGGCATGGTTTGTCCAGCTAAATAAAGTAGAAACATCCCTAAAATTAAACCAGAAATGGCTGGATATTTTTTCAAATGTTTTAATGAGCCAAACGGATTCGCTCTTTTCCATTCAAATTTTCTTCGGTTTTCTTTAGAAAGGGATTCAGGTAATACAAAGTAACCATAAAGGAAATTTGCTAATGAAATGGCAGCTGCCACCATGAACGGAGCACGTACGCCAAATTGTGCAATAAATGTTCCTAAAAGTGGACCAATAATAAATCCAACTCCAAATGCCACACCAATTAATCCAAAATTTTTGGCTCGATCTTCGGGTTTACTGATATCTGCAATATAGGCCATTCCGGTGGTAAAACTTGCCCCACAAACTCCAGCAATGATTCTTCCTACAAAAAGCCAGGCTAGAGTAGGCGCAAAACTCATCAATATATAATCTATACCTAATCCTAAAAGAGAGATTAAAAGCACAGGTCGTCTTCCAAATCTATCCGAAATACCTCCAAGAATGGGAGAAAAAACAAATTGCATTACTGCATAAGAAGCCATGAGTAATCCGCCAATTTGAGTAGCCTTATTAATCGTTATATTTCCTAATTCAGAAATTAATTCAGGCATGATGGGAATAATGATTCCAATTCCAATACAATCTATTAAGATAGTAAGAAAAATAAATTGAAAGGCTTTTTTGGTTTCGGTAATCATGGATAAAACAGAATTTTATTTCTTCTTCATTTTTTCAAAAATCTTCAGAATTTCTAATTCTCTTTTTATTGCTCTGTTTGCTAAGAAAACAAAAGCGATGGCGGCTACTGGTAAATAAAATCCTTGATACGATATTCTAGCTACGTCTGCATTCTCCATTTTTTCCAATGCACCATTGGTAGAAAAGATGATCATCACGATTAATAAAAGAATAAGTATATAATTCAATCGCCCTAATTTAAGCTGTGTTTCTTGTTTTTTATGAAGAAAAATGATTGAAAAAGTAAAAATGAACATGGCTGGAATCATAAAAACAAACGGGAAACTAATTAGATTTTTCTCTTTACCATTAACTAGATAATTTAAACCTGTTACATTGAAATCATAAATCGTATCAACAATTAGTATTTGCAATATAGGTAAGAAAAACAGACCAGAAATGCATAAAGCGGCCAGTAATAAATAAAGTGATTGCAGCCGTTGAAACATTATTTATCCTGATTATTTATCTCTTTTCTACGATTTAATCGGTTGATAAGAACAAGATTCAATACTTCTACCAGTAATGAGAATCCCATAGCAAAATAAATATATCCTCTTGGAACATGGAAGTGGAATGCATCCGCAATTAAAAGCATACCAATCATAATCAAAAAAGACAGAGCTAACATTACAATTGTAGGATTCTTATTGATAAATTCTCCTACTGTTTTTGAGAAAATCATCATAAAAACAATGCTTAAGATTACGGCCAAAATCATTGTTCCAACATGTTCTGTTAAACCAACAGCTGTTAAAATTGAATCTATTGAGAAGATGATATCAATGACAATAATTTGCATAATCATATTAGCAACTACCTTTTTAACATTTGATGCTTCTGGTTTTTTTTCTTCATGATGATGCCCACTTGCTTCGGCTAATTTATGATGTATTTCTAATGTGCTTTTTGCAATCAAAAATAAGCCACCTACAAAAAGAATAATATCCCGAACACTAAAACCGGTGGATCCAATAGTAAAAAGCGGTTCGGTAATGTGTGCGATATAAGAAATACCAAATAACATGGCAATTCTAAAAACTAATGCTAACAACAAACCAAGATTTCTTATTTTTCTTTGACTCTCTACAGGTGCTTTGCCAACAATAATTGAAATAAAAACTAAGTTATCAATTCCTAAAACAATTTCTAAAACAGCGAGAGTTAAAAATGCTGCAATACCATCAACAGTGGTGATGTCACTTAATTCTTGTAAAATTGCGTCCATTGTATTAATTTGTGCAAAAATAAGGGAAGTTTAGAAGTAAAGATGAGAATTCAAGAAATAAAAGATAAACTTTTAGCTATTCATTCGAATGATTTTCCAGCTGGCAAAGCGCATATGGAAATGACTCCTTATAAAAAAGATTTAGTAGTAAAACCAGCAGCACCAAGATGGAGTGCAGTAATGGTTTTGGTTTATGAAAAGAATGAACAATCGGAAATATTATTACTTAAAAGGTCGGATTATCAAGGCGTTCATTCGGCTCAAGTGAGTTTCCCTGGAGGTAAAAAAGATGAATCAGATAATGATCTTTTGTTCA
>JBIPLT010000195.1:0-5964 GCA_044368255.1 Flavobacteriales bacterium | reverse complement strand
AAAAAAGTAATGACTTGTTCTGTAGAAAGAACATTGGGTTTCAAATCCAAATTTTTAATTTTCAGTTCGCCTAATTGATTTCCTTTCAATGAAACCAAAGACGCAGAAACAGAAGATCGATTAATTGCATAATATTTCATTCGCAATGAATCACCACAAATTAAGCTCGAATTCTTATTGGTAAATTCAAAATAAATTCCAGAGCAATCTAAAATGAGTTCATCCAATTCTGATAATCGTTTTGCAATAATTTTAGCGTTACCGTTATCTTTCGCCAACGTTTCAATTTGCTTTCTCAAAATAAGTAAATCTTTTACCGAAGAAGAAGGATCATTTACTTTAAATCCTTTTATAATCACTTCAATTTTTTTATTGATTAAATCACCGCCTTTGAATCTCGACCAATCTGTCACAATTCCTTCCATTAAATCCGTTTTGGGTTGTTCTCCTATCAATGCTTTGAAATATTCAAATTGCTCGCCCCTTCTTTTCTCCGAGCCGAATGCCTGACAACGGTGCATCGATCTTGCTTCAGCAGCAATCTCTCCATAACTTTTTCCCAATAGTGTATTAAAACCGCCTACATCAATTTTTAATTGATCTTCACGAGTGGTATTGGTAGTTCCAAAATTAAAAGTGTTCCAAAAAAGTTTTTTAGGAACGAAACTTCCGTTAATTTTCACCAATGAATCAAAAGCTTGTTCTGCTAACATTGCTGAGGCCGTATGATGTCCATGGCCACCTTCACCGGTTGTTGGAAAGCGACAAATCACTATATCGGGTTGCAAATTATTCATCACATTCATCACATCTGCCACAATTTTTTCTCTTCCCCATTTTTTCATGGTTTCCACTGGGGTTTTCGAATAACCGAAATCATAAGCCGTAGAAAAAAATTGTTCGCCACCATCCACTTTTCTTGCAGCTAATAATTCTTGCGTACGTAAAATACCTAAATCAACTCCTTGTTCGGTACCAATAAGATTTTGTCCGCCCTCTCCTCTGGTTAATGATAGGTAAGCCACACGATAATGTTTCCCCTTGGTCAAATAAGAAATCAAACGAGTGTTTTCATCATCGGGATGCGCGGCAATGTATAAAACAGTAGCAGTTGTTTTTAATCCTTCCATTCGATGGAGAATTTCGGAAGAGGAGATATCCTTAGGTTGCGCGTAGGAGGAAATTAATAATGAAAAATTAAAAATTAAAAATGAAAGACAATATTTCATCGATTTTACTCGTTGAAACCTTTTCCAACTTTGAACTTTGAACTTTAAACTTTGAACTTTTTCACTCATGAATGATAAACTCTAGATTCTACAATAACTCCATTACTAATTCTCAACGTCTCACCTACTATCAAATCACTTTGTCCGTCCACTGTTCTTTTGTATTTCATAAAAACATTTTCATTTTCAGAAATTATTAATTCTGGAAAATACTTTAGGGATGGCAAATTCTCGAATGATTCTTTCCACCACTTTCTTAATGCTGATTTTCCTTTTATTAAACCATCTGTTTCTGGATGCTTCACTAATAATTTTGGCGAAAAATGAACAGCATTTTCATCATACAAACTCAACAACCCTTCTAAATCCTGTTGATTGAAAGCTTCAAACCATTTTTGTGCGATTTCTTTAGTCAACATCATTTCTTCACAAATTCTCGATGATCTTTTTTATACCATTCATCTTTCGATAAACTTTTGAAATACTCATATGTAATTTTCAATCCTTCGGCTCTCTGAACTTTCGGTTCCCATCCCAAAATTTCTCTTGCTTTAGTGATATCTGGCTTTCTCTGTTTCGGATCATCTTGTGGTAAAGGCAATGAAATTAATTTCTGAGTAGTTCCTGTCAATTTAATAATTTCCTCGCCGAACTCTTTTATGGTAATTTCTTGTGGATTTCCAATATTGACTGGATAAACATAATCACTCTTCAACAACCGATAAATTCCCTCTACCAAATCATCCACATAACAAAACGAACGTGTTTGAGTTCCATCACCAAACATAGTTAAATCTTCACCACGCAATGCTTGCCCAATGAATGCAGGTAAAACTCTTCCATCATTCAATCGCATTCTTGGGCCGTAGGTATTAAAAATTCGAATAATTCTTGTTTCAACGTTGTGATAAGTATGATAGGCCATGGTCATTGCTTCCATGAAACGTTTTGCTTCATCATACACACCACGCGGACCAATAGGATTTACATTTCCCCAATAATCTTCGGTTTGTGGATGCACCATTGGATCTCCATAAACTTCACTGGTGGATGCCACTAAAATTCTTGCTTTTTTAGCTTTCGCTAATCCCAATAAGTTATGTGTTCCCAAGGAAGAAACTTTTAACGTTTGAATGGGAATTTTCAAATAATCTATTGGGCTAGCAGGAGAAGCAAAATGCAAAATATAATCCAATTCACCTGGAACATGAACAAATTTAGAAACATCGTGATGATAAAACTCAAAATGTTCTAATTTAAAAAGATGTTCAATATTTTTTAAATCTCCGGTGATGAGATTATCCATTGCCAATACGTGATAACCTTCTTTGATAAAACGATCACAAAGATGAGAACCTAAAAATCCGGCCGCACCGGTAATCAATACACGTTTCATTCTAAAATTATTTATTTTCAAATATACAATCTTATGTGAAGAAGATTGAATGTAAAGATTATTTTAACTAAATATTTTCATTATTTTTATCCAAAATAAGCGAATATGATTCCAACAACAAGTGGCCGAGCCTTTCCTATTCTCATTTCTGTCTTCTTTTTCTGGGGATTTGTTGCGGCAAGTAACGATATTCTTATTCCAGTTTTTAAGACAAAATTGAACCTTGAACAATGGCAAGTGCAAATGATTTCATTCGCCTTTTATGTTGCCTACACGGTTGGTTCATTAATCTATTTTTTTATTTCCAAAGCAAGAGGTGAAGATTTACTAAATAAAATAGGCTATAAAAA
The DNA here is from genome assembly GCA_044368255.1 of Flavobacteriales bacterium. GTDB lineage: Bacteria > Bacteroidota > Bacteroidia > Flavobacteriales_D > UBA2798 > CAMBFX01. The sequence continues at coordinate 2,989 of JBIPLT010000195.1, read as the reverse complement.
TGGAATTGCATTAGGATTAACCATTTCAGCAATTGGAACACTTTTATTTATTCCAGCTGCCAATACAGCCTCTTTTCCTTTAATGATTTCTGGACTTTTCATTGTTGGACTTGGATTTTCACTTCAACAAACCGCTGCCAATCCTTTAGCTATAAATATGGGAGATCCTGCTAAAGGATCACAAAGACTTAGCTTAGCAGGAGGTATTAATAATATCGGAACTACAATTGGACCTGTTTTATTAAGCCTTGCTATTTTTGGATCGGTAAAAGCTGGAGAAAAAACACAAGAAGCTGATATTAGTAGTATTCAAATTCCTTATTTAATTTTAGGAGCAGCTTTCTTACTGGTTGCAGTTATTATTAAATTTTCATCTGTCCCAGATAAAATTCAACAAGAAAAAACAGAATCATCAACGAAAGAACTTTTCAAAAGCGCCATTCACTATCCGCAATTGTGGATGGGAATGATTGCTATTTTTGTTTATGTAGGAGTAGAAGTTTCAACAGCTGGAAATTTATCCGATTTTCTGAATAAAAAAGCAGGAATTGAAACCGATAAAGTAGCTCCATTTGTATCCTTATTTTGGGCCAGTTTGATGATTGGCAGATGGACGTCAGCAGCTAGTGTTTTTACTGCTGAAAAAACAAAGCAAAGAATTTTAGGAATACTTTTACCTTACCTCGCATTCGGACTTTTTTTATTGATTAATTATTTAGTCGGATTTTCAATTGAACCTTTCAAGTATTTTCCATTGGTCATTTTAGTAATGATTATTGCAGATTTTTTTAGTTACGGAAATCCTTCACGACAATTATTCATTTTCTCTTTGATGGGAATTCTAGCTTTATTTATCGGAATGTTATCTACGAATCCCATGGTGAGTGCGTATGCATTTATTAGTGTTGGTTTATTTTGTTCTACCTTATGGCCATGTATTTTTACACTTGCTATTTCCGGATTGGGTCGACATACCAATGAAGGCTCTGGTTTTTTAATAATGATGATAATGGGTGGCGGAGTAATTAGTTTATTACAAGGTTATCTATCCGATGAAAACTTATTAGGTATTCAATGGAGTTATTTAGTTGGCGTTGTTTGCTTTTTATACCTCGCTTTTTATGCTGTTAAAGCAAAAACTATTTTAAGGTCTCAAGGTGTAAAAGAATTTGAATCTAAACCATCACATTAAATTTTTAAAAGTGAAAATCGCTGCAGGAATAGATATCGGAGGAACTAATACCGCATTTGGTTTGGTGGATGAGAATGGAAAAATTATTTTTCGTGATTCTATCGAAACCAAAAAATATCCGCATCCAGAAGAGTTGGCGAAAGCGACATCGGAACTCATATTGCAGACACTAGAAAATTCAAAATTCAAAATTCAAAATTTGATGGGACTAGGTATTGGTGCTCCCAATGGAAATTTCTTCAAAGGAACCATCGAATTTGCTCCGAATTTAAATTGGAAAGGTGTAATTCCTTTAGCTTATTATTTTGAAAAATATGCAGGCGTAAAAGCAGTTTTAACCAATGATGCCAACGCAGCAGCGATGGGTGAAATGATTTTTGGTGGAGCAAAAGGAATGAAAGATTTTTTATTTATCACTCTTGGAACAGGATTGGGAAGTGGAATTGTGGTGAATGGCGAAATGGTTTACGGACATGATGGTTTTGCAGGAGAAATAGGACATATCATTGTAGAACGCAAAGGAAGAGTATGTGGATGCGGACGACAAGGTTGTTTAGAAACCTATTGTTCGGCAACAGGCATTGTAAAAACATACGCTGAATTAAAAGTAGAAAGTATGTCGCGAGAAGGAAGATTGAATATGGAAAGTTTTGGTGAAATTACGGCTAAAGCTATTCATGAACGTGCACAACAAGGAGAAACGGAAGCATTAGAATCATTTAGAAAAACAGGAGAAATTTTAGGAACTGCATTGGCAAATGCTGTGGCAATAACAAGTCCTGAAGCCATTTTTCTATTTGGAGGTTTAGCACAATCGGGAGATTTTATTTTAAAACCAACTGCCAAATATTTCGAAGAAAATTTATTGAATATTTACAAAAACAAAGTGAAAATACTTCCGTCATTGCTAAATGAAAATGATGCAGCAATTTTGGGAGCGGCTTCGCTGGTGTTTAAGTAGGATGTGAAAATTCAAGATTCAAGATTCAAGATTCAAGATTCAAGATTATAAATACAATATTGCTCAATTTATAAATGAAAAAAATAATTTCAATATTACACTCTGTCATCCTGAGTAGTCCGATTCTTAGAGGACGTATCGAAGGATCTATTCCCAAATCCTCATTTTCCATTTTATTATTTTTCATTTTTCAATCTGTTTCCGCGCAGTTCAACATCATTCCACAACCCTTAGAAATTAATTATTCGAAGGCGCAAAATGTAATTATTGATTCAACATTTAAAATTCAATATTTCGAACCCAATTTAGAAGATGAAGCCAAACTATTACAAGAATATTTTTTAAAATTTCACTCGTTAAAAATTAAATCGAAACTAATTTTAATTGGCTTTGATGTAGATAAAATTGGTGAAGGAAATACTATTACACTCTTAACAAACGAATCGGAGATAAATGATACAGTGGGTTTTTATAAATTAAATGTTTTACCCCGCTCCATTCAAATCATCGGAAAAGAAGAAGGAATCTTTTACGGCATCCAAACTTTTATGCAAATGACGTTCAACAATCTTAATCTACAAAGTTGTATGATTACGGATTATCCCCGTTTCCAATGGAGAGGAATGCATTTGGATGTCTCTCGTCATTTTTTCAATACTGATTTCATCAAAAAATATATTGATCTTTTGTCAATGTATAAAATGAATGTTTTTCATTGGCATTTAACCGATGATCAAGGCTGGAGAATTGAAATAAAAAAATATCCGAAGTTAACCGGTATTGGAGCTTGGAGAAACGGAAGTATGATTGGCCATTACAACGAACAAAAATTTGAT
>JBIPLT010000194.1:0-5983 GCA_044368255.1 Flavobacteriales bacterium | reverse complement strand
ACTAATAATGCAAGAAACCGAAAAGAATTTATTTCCATTTGGGTTTCTTGCTTTTAAATATTCTTTGAAAAAAATTCTTTTTAGGTTCTTCCACTTTAATTTTAGGTCCTGGTGTTATTTCATCCCTTTCTAAAATTTCTCCTCTGGAATTTACTAATATTCTTTCATAAGGATTGATAAACAAAAACTCATCTTTAAACTGATCCGGAATTCGATATTCATCATAATTGGCTTCCACAACAATTTTACCAGTGCTATCCATCAAGCCTACCCTTTTGTCATTATGCACCCATTGTTTATTTTCAATGCGATGATTAAAACTAGCATAATAGGGAATCATTCCAAAATGCATCCTTTCAAAACCTCCATAGATGGTGTCGGCAATCATCGTTCCATCGTATTTATACAAACCCCAATCTGATTGGTAATTGCGACCCACGATTATAAAATCATCATAATGATCGCGTAAATAAATATACCCAATAGGAATAATCACTTTACCATTGGTATCCAACAAACCACATCCTCTTTCATTTTGACAAACTTTAAACGTATTAAATTTCATTTCTTCGATGTTGTCATATTTTTGCGGAATCACCATTTTCTTTTCCCAATTACGAACACCTCTTTTCCCGTTAAAGACAATTTCAAATCCCATATTAGGATTGGTTTTAATTTCCACTTTAGTTTTGTTAGAATCATAATTAAAATGATAAAACGCTCTCGTTGTGCGATTGTGTTTCCATCCTCCTGCATAATATCCCTCTCGCATAAATTCATACGAAGAATTATTCCCTGTTATTTCATAGAGTGTTTCGTAAACGAAAGGATGAATAATTTTTCCGTCAGTACCAATCATTCCATCTTTTTTATCTTTTCTCAAAATGAATCCGTAAATACTATCTTTTTTCTTAGTTATAGTAACACACTTTTCATATTCAGGTTCAACCACCACTTTTCCTTTATTGTTGATCACTCCAAATTTATCGTTCTTTTTAATCATTGTAAATCCACCACCTAAATCTTGTGTCATTTTATAATCATCCGATATAATATTCCCAAGTTTATCAATCAAAAACCAATTATCTTTTACTTTAACTAAAGCCACGCCAAAATGAAAAGCTTGTATTTGATCAAAATTAAATTCAATAGCTACGTTCATATTTGAATCCAAAAAACCATATTTATCTCCTTTTTTTACTCCAAACATTCCTTCCGCTTTGTTAGTAATCTGATCATACTCTTCCGTTTTACGATATGGATTTTGCGGATCAAACAATCTGTACTTTCCATTGACGGTATAGAAATATACTTTATCAGAAAACTTACCCGCCCCATCAATTTTTTCATCAATCACATTTCTTCCTCTATTATTTATAAAATACATCTTTCCGTTTCGATAAGCTTTCAAATAATGTTCATCAATTTTTTCTAAACTTTCAAATTCTTCATCGCAGATTTGATTTCCGTCTATATCTAATAAAACGGCTTTAGTAGGCACTAAATAATCTTGATGTTTCGATTTTTCTGGATCATACCATCCAATTAAAGTAGTTGAGTTTAATTTATTTAAATAAAAATATTCCTTCTCCTTTACAGGTTTTCCTGTTGAATCTACTAATTGTCGTAGATAGCCTTTATCATATCTGGTGGTCAAAAATCGATTAGGATTTACCATTTCAAAAATTTCATTCTTACTTCGGCACAATTCATTTCCCAAAGTGTCGATCAATATCCAATCGGAATTTTCATAAAGCAACAAGTGTTCATTCCTTACGCGCACATTCTCGGTGCTAAATGAATATGGAAAAAGTTTTCGTTTGGACGGATCGAAAAAATGGTAATTATTGTTTTTAATCATCACATAATTGGGGCGAAAATAATTCGATTCTTCAATCGATAAATATTCCTCTGGCACTAAGAGTTTACCATTACTTTGATATAACCCGTATAAATTATCTCTTTTGGTTTTTATAATGTTTCGATAAGTATCTTTATAATTGATTTCATCGTATTTAATCTCTAGTATAACTTTTTTATGCTGATTAAGTACACCGAATTTATCATCCTTTCTTACAATAAAAACGGAATCCTTGTATTCGATCGATTCATATTTACATTCCATGAATGTATTTCCTAATGAGTCCATCAAACCCACTAAGATCTCTTCCTTTGTATTCTTTTCATAAATAGGATAAATACCCCATAATCCTTGATTTTTTGGATCACCAACATAAGCGTTTCTTTTCAAACGCACATGACTCCATTGATCTTGATGTGGGTCATCAGCATGGTGCAAATTCACTGCGGAAATTTCTCTTCCTAACGTATTTATCCTTTTTAAAATTTTACCTTCCTTATTCCTAAAAAGATAAACCGGAACTTGTTGGATATATTCATAGATATCAGTTTTTACGAATGTAGGATGATCAAAAAAGGAATAACGATGAGTTATTCGGAGCATTTGCACATCGTTATAATAAGGATAATAAAGCGTATCTATTTCTTTATGTACGGGTGGCTCGTATTGGGGATAATTGACTAGACCAGGTCTCTTTTTAAAATAAGCTTCCTCGTCTATTTGTTGAGCGGAGGAAATAATTAAAAATGAAAAATTAAAAATTAAAAATGGAAGAAAGTGGCGTAGTGTTCTCATAAAATAGTATACACCGAACAAATAGAAAAGTTCAAATAATCATTAAAAAATCCCTCGATACAGCCTTTCGGCTTACTCGGGATGACCGACTTTGTTTTTGTAATAAATGCGGCCACATAAAAAGATTTTTAAATTAAAATGATTGCACAGTGGCCGCAAGAACTTAACTCTAATATTAGTCATCCTGAGTAGCGAGGAATGAGCGTATCGAAGGATGAAGTATAAAATGCTTTAGTTCAAATTAACCGTGATATCAAATCTTAATTTTCCCTACTGGCCTCAAATAAAAATCGGCTATTAATAAACCTGAAACCACAAATGCCATTGAATATTCAAACCATTTTAATTCGGCTTCTACATATTTCATTCCCATAAAAATAAAAGGGGTAGCAATACAAACTAATTGTCCGAAAAAAGCGAAATAATATCCTATTTTCTTTCTTCTCCAGATCACTAATAATCCTAAAAACATTACACCAGAAGCAATCATATTAGTCAATGCCATCCATTTGATTTGAATCATTGGTTCTGAAATTCCATATTTCATTCCGAGCTCAAAAAAAACATTTTCAATTTTATCTGCTGTGGGATAGGTGGAAACTAAACTAACCGCCAAAAAATTTAAAGTATTCCAAATACAGAAATAGAGAAATCCTACCAATCCAAAAAAGAAAGTTATTTGTGTAAACCACCAAGGGTTTTTACTTCCTAAAAAGAAAACTTTATAGCGTGAAAAAGTATAAAACTCCTCTGCAGCCGGAGTAGTTGGAATAAAACTTTTAGGCCGATTGACAGCCGCAGCCATTAAAACAATCCGTTGATTTGTGAATCGATACCGTTGATGATTAGTCCTAGGTCTTCCTTACTTTGATGGAATTTATTATTGTCCACATCAATGATCAATAATTTTCCTTTATCGTAAGTAGTAATCCAAGCTTCGTAACGCTCATTTAAACGTTTCAAATAATCTAAACGGATGCTTTCTTCATACTCACGCCCTCTTGTTTGAATGTGGCTAACCAATGTGGGAACAGAGGAACGCAAATAAATCAATAAATCAGGTGGAGCAATAAATGATTCTAGCAATGAAAAAAGTGAAAAATAGTTTTCAAAATCACGAGTAGTCATCAATCCCATCGAGTGAAGGTTGGGCGCAAAAATATACGCATCTTCATAAATGGTTCTATCCTGAATAAAGTTTTTTTTCTTTTGACGAATTTCTTGTATCTGCGTGAAACGAGTAGTTAAAAAGAAAATTTGAAGGTTGAACGACCAGCGCTGCATGTCTTCATAAAAATCATTGATGTAAGGGTTTTGTTCTACATCTTCAAAATGAGCTTCGTATTTGTAATGGTTGGCTAAAAGTGTTGCCAATGTTGTTTTTCCGGATCCGATGTTACCTGCAATGGCGATGTGCATATTTTGTTGCTTTTGGTTTTAAAAGGCTAAAAATAATAAAACTGTTTATATTAAAACCAAATTGTTGATAACGTATTTTCGAAAGTTTTTATATTTGTCCATCAATACATTATGAACACACGCAAACTCTCCATCTTTCTCATTATTACCAATGTCCTACTTTTCATTGTTTGCCTTGTGGTTTACGATAAGAGTCAATCGGGTGTTGCCAAGGTCATTGACCTCTCGTTAGCAGCATCACTTTTGGTCTTTTGCTATAGTTATCTTCAATTAGAAAAATATAGATCACCTTATATCAAAGCTTCCATCATCATTTGTGCGGTTTGTGCCGTTTTTTTCATTTTGGTCATAGCTGGGGTTGATTTTTCATTGGGAGAGAATGTGAAGAAGAAGTGATTATAAATAAGCGAATGAGCCAATAAATGAATGAGCGAGTAAGTAAATCAGAAAGACTTACTTTTTCTCCAACCGATAGATTTCAATTCCCTCCTCATAAAAAAGAATCAACTTATTATCTACTTTTCTGAATTGCTTTGCACCTGGATTTGGTAATTCCATTTTTGCCAACGAAAAATCTTTTAAGGAATAAGCCATTAAATTTCCATTCTCTAAATACAAAATGGTGTTTTGTTCCACTTGAAAACAAGAAACTTTTTTAATAGGAATGGTTTGAATATACGTACCGAATAAATCAAACTGCAAAATTCCTTGTAAGGGATCGTGCAAATAAACATATTCGCCTGCCTCCATGATAAAATCAGGATTTAGTTCTTTCCTCGTCAACTGTGTAATATTTCCAGATGTTGAAATTTCTTTTAAACTTTTATCCAATCGTTTTACCATGAATTCATCGGTTGAATAAATCCAAAAATGATTATTCATGAAAGAAGCGCAAGCTAAAGTAACAAATGGAAATCCCTCTTTTTCTAGTTTTATTGATTCTCCTTGAATACTCAACGTATTATCTACAAATAAAATTTGGGTGAGATCTCGATAAAAAACTAATGTTCTTAATGATTGTGTGGCATCAACAAAGCTAATATCTCCCATTGATTTATAACTCTGTTGAAACATCAACTTTCCTTCAGAATTGAATTTTGTCAATTTATCATAACTGGCTGAATAAATAAAACCCAGTTGATCGGTGGTGAAATAATTTCCTTTTACCTCCATTTTTTTTTCTAAAACGAAATTCACACTATCGATTTTGATAGTATCAGCTTGTGAAAATGCATTTCCAACAATAAAAAAACTAAATAGGTAAAGCCAATATTTCATCTATGTAAATTCTTGTATTAAATAACCTCGGTACTTTATGTTGTCCACCCAACTTCCCTCTTCCACTCAACCATGCATAAAACGTGCCATTTGGAACCTGTTTTACCAACGGAAAATCGAGATTCATATTGTAAGCTCGTTTAGCTTCATAATCCGAATTTAAGGATTTTAATGCTGTATCAAGAACTTCGGCAAAGAAATTCAAGTTATCGGGTTGTTTCTCGAATTCTAACAACCATTCATGACCGCCAGCTTTTCCTTCCTTCATATAAATCGGAGCGGCCGTATATTCTCTCACTTTCGAATTTGTTCTTTCGCAAGCAATAGTGATGGCTTTATCCGAATTATCTACGATCAATTCTTCTCCAAATACATTGATAAAATGTTTGGTTCTCCCCGTAATTCTAAATCTATAAGGCGTAGTTTCGGTAAACATCACTGTATCGCCCATTACATATCGCCATAAACCTGCATTAGTGGAAATAATCAAAACATAATTCACGCCCGTTTTTACTTCCCCCAACATAATGGTTTTTGCATTCGCTTTTCCAAAATCTTCTAATGGAATGAACTCATAAAAAATTCCATAATCTAACATTAACAACATTTCCTTTTTATCAGTGGTATCCT
>JBIPLT010000193.1:0-6006 GCA_044368255.1 Flavobacteriales bacterium | reverse complement strand
TACACTTAACTTACGAAAAACCGAAACTTCTTGAGGCAAATAACCTATTCCCATTTTCGCACGCTGATACATAGGTAAACCGGTAATTTCTTTATCATCTAAGAAAACTTTTCCCTCATCAGGGCGAATCAATCCCACAATCATATAAAAAGATGTCGTTTTTCCTGCGCCATTCGGCCCCAACAATCCTACAATTTCTCCTTGAGAAACTTCCACAGAAACACCACCAACGACTACGCGTTTTTTGTATTGCTTGAAAATATTTTCAGTATATAAACGCATATTAAAATTCTATATAAAACATTCCTTTTACCGCCAATCGTATGGCGTCTGGATTATCCAAATAATTAATTCTCCAAAGTAAATCAACGCGAAAACATTTAAAAATATTTTCTATTCCCACCGAAGCTTCCATGTAGGGTAAACGCAAGGGGCGCATATCCGTTGGAATAATAATTTCGTTCTCGTTCTTTTCTGAAATATTTCCCCAACACGCTTTGAAGGTAGCTACTTCTCTCCATTTTAATTTTCTTAGCAATGGAATATGATTTAAAAATAATCCTTGAAAATGGTGCGTTGCAATTCCTGTGATATATTGATCGGCCACAAACTCAAAATAATTCATTGTATTGAATGCTTGCGGATCTAAATAGAAAGTTTGATTTCCTGGAAAAACTTCTAGTAAGGGATATGGAAGTGTTCCAAAATATTTTCCTGCGTCAATATAATATCGCATCCAACCTAAAGTTCCCACATTGAACCATTGGGTAATATTGAAGCCAATTTTATGGTATTCATAATCGCTATCAAATAATCCCTTCACACCATAGGTATACAATAAACGAATTTCTGGTTTTTTTGTTCCCAAGCTAATTCTTTCAAATTCGCCTTTTAAATACTTTTCATCTTTTGCATAACGCAGCATAAAAGAAATTTCACTCGAGGTAATATTCGAAACGCCCACAGAATCTCCGCCATCTGTTACACTTTGATAATTGAAAGTTACAGGTTGAACGCTACGATGTTTAAAAATAATTTTTGTATTCAATCCTTCAAACCATTCGTATTCATAAATTCCTTTGTACTCTTCAAACTTCACTAATTTATCGGGTGCATTTCTTCTTAAAATAGCTGCTAATGGATTATCTCTTCTAAATAAATTATTATTCTGACCCAACATTTCAATATCATTTTTATAATTGAAAGAAATCATCTGCCGTGGATCTTTTGAAATCATTGCTCTAAATCCTCCACCATATTTCCAAGCTTGATCTTTTAATCCATAGGCACCGTAGGCATTCAATTCAATCCATTTAGAAAATGCATTACTCGTTCTTCCTCCTAAGCGAAAACGATTTCCCTCCCAGCGATTCCAACTATAGGTTGAAAAAATTGGCCCCCACTCTAGCGGACCAAAAACTTTGTATCCGCCAATAAGCATTGAAACTGTATTGACAAATGTCATCACTTGAGGAACATTTTTCAACGTGTCGATCATCGACTCAATCATCATTTCATTTTTCGAAAGTGTATCGTGTCGCGCACTTGTCCAAAAAGTATCACTTTTTGTACTGGCACCATCTGCAACAATAATATTTTCTGGACCAGAATAAAAACTTCCCTCGCGCGGTTTATTTACACTATGATTTTTATATGAGGTTGTTTTTCTTCCATACATTCCCATTTGTTTATCACTATCCATGATTTTAAAATCAATCATCAAATAATCGCGACTCGTCATCCAAACTTCTTTTTCTACTTGCACAAAATCTTGCTCGAATTCAAAATACTGGATAAAATTAATATTAGCATCATCGGCTACAGCGGCTTTTACACTGGTAATGGCGTAGGTGGTATCATTCACCCAAAAGTGTCCAGTAAAAGTAGGCTCCTGTTTTCTACGCGGTTCATAATCCATTCTAAAACACCATTTGTTACCAATGAGAATAGTATCAGTAATAGTATATTTATAATAGAGCCAACCTCTATCCGAAACGGGACTCACAAAATTTCTACTAAAAATATTTACAAAATTCTCATAGATATTTATGTTTTGATACATATCACCCATCACTGAAGAAATGCTTTCATTTTCTACTCCTGTAATTTTAGTGGCCTTAATATGTTCTTTGGTAGTTTTAGGGCTTTTGCGATAAAAATATTCAGAGATAGATTCGGTGAGTAACACAGGAAGGTAAGGCTTTCCATCTGTAGAATCGAGATTACTAAAAATGAAATTCACCGGCTTCAATACTTTTCGATTCATGAATTTCTCATCGATATTATTTAAATCAAATTCGACTTTATTATAAACTTCATACTCGTAGCAATCTAGTTTCTCTTTATTATTGGCGTCTTTATTTTTTATAATTGCTTTAAAAAGATATTCTGCTGGATCAATATTTTCTGCAAAAACAACCACATCTGGAAGATTAAGCGAATTAGATTTAAGGTAAATATCCAACTGGGTGGTCTTGTCTTTTTTTACAGGTAAAATGGTAGTGAAATAACCTAAAGCGCTAGTCATGATAGAATCAGTTCCATAGTAACTTTCAAGCGAATATTTACCATCGATATCGGTAGTCGTACCAATTTTAGTTCCTTTGAAAATAATATGGATGAACGACATCGGCTCTTTGGTTTCGTCGTCGTAAATTGTTCCGTATACCTTAGTCATCTGTGAAAAAGTCACCACTGGTAAGAATACCAGCAAGAATAAAAGAAGTGACTTGTTGAAATTCATTTTTATTTAAAGAGGAGTTTAAAAATACGAAAAAATCGTGAAATTATTTTGTTGCTTTCTCTAATTCTTCCCAATATTCATAAGCGCGTCTAATATGCGGAATGGTAATTGATCCGCCAACAATTAAAGCCACCTGCATAATTTCTAACATTTCATCGCGTTTAATTCCAACTTCAAAACACTTTCCTAAATGATATTTAATACAATCATCACAACGCAAAACGGCTGAAGAAACTAAACCTAACATCTCTTTGGTTTTTACATCCAAAACACCATCAGCATAGGTATTGGTATCTAAATTAAAAAAACGTTTGATGACCAAATTATCATTGGATAAAAGTCGTTCATTCATTTTTTCGCGGTACGAATTAAATTCTTCTATTTGACTCATTGTTTTGCTTTTTTAAGTCTTTTTTTCTCTGTTCTAACGGAAATTAAAATACTGATTTCATACAAGATGATAATTGGGATAGAAACAATCATTTGACTCAATACGTCTGGAGGAGTAATAATAGCAGCTATAATTAAAATAACCACAATAGCATGTTTACGAAACTTACGTAAAAATGCTGGTCCGACTACACCAATTTTTGTGAGCAAATAAATCATCACCGGCAACTCAAAAAGTAATCCTGTATAGAAAGTAGTCATCACAATCATCGACATATAAGAAGAAATGGAAGGAAGATTGACAATTTTTTCACTCAATTGAAATGTTCCAGCAAATTGTACACAAAGAGGAGAAAGTATAAAATATCCAAATGAAACACCAATGAAAAACAAGAATGAGGTATAAAAAATAATTCCTTTTGAAGCGTTCATTTCATTTATTTTCAATGCGGGTTTCACGAATGTCCATACTTGATAAAAAAGATATGGAAATGCAGCAATAATTCCACCTACTATCGAATAAAACATACTGGCAGAAAACTGACCCATCATCGTGTTACTTTGAACGCTAATTGGTAATGCTGTAGCAACACATAAATCTTCGATTCCGGTCATTTCGCCTAGCTGACAAAACCATTGATAGGTTGGGAAATCAGGATACAACATACTTAGAAAAACTACATCCATTGCTTCTTGACGAACAATGAACAGAGCTACTGCAAAAACCAAAATAACAACAGCCACCTTTACTAGTCTCCATCGAAGCTCTTCGAGGTGACCGAAAAAGGAAAGGTTTTTAGTATCTTTTGTTTCCGACATATACGCAAAGGTAAAATTCGACAAGTGATATTAAAAGATTTAGTTGAATCATCTTAAAATATTTTGTTCCAAAAGGATTTTGAGGCATTAAGGCAATAATGAAACGAGGCTCAATTATACTTTCAATTACAGGAATTAAACTTCTTATTTTAAGTTTTTCATTCTGTGAATCAAGCTCTGAAGTCGGAAAATTGAAAATACAGAGCGAAGATTCGACTTCGGTAGTATTTGAAGGAAATGAATGCAAACATGAGCTTCGTGAGCCAGCCATCACCCGATTGAAGACCTATTCTTAGAGGCCATCATTGAATAATGGACGAATCAAAAATTTGATCTAGAAATTCGATATGCAACAGGAGATGTCTATCATTGCAAAAATCCTTCTACCATTCCAGAGGGATGCATTCACTTTTCTATGCGTGTGGTTGAGCCTTGATTTAGACCGTTTGTTGAGCTTGTCGAAACGCCGGTTGATCATCATTACGAGAAAACATTTACCTTTGAAAAATGTTGGTAAAAAATATTTTTTTTATTTGCTTATTAATTGCCGGGATTTCACTCCATTCGTGCATTCCACCCGATGCTGTTGAAGTAAATCCTATTGACAATTATTCCAATCAAGAAAAAGCAGAATTATCTGTTAAAGCCTATCTCAAAAAAACTTTCGATTCATTGGGAACTTATGTGCCCTATGGCTTTGGTGCCGTAAATGAAATTATTCCCGATCAAGTTACTCAATTGGTAGAACTAAAGTCGATGAAAAAATTATTGCCTGGAATGAAAGACAATTATGGCAATAAACTAGATAGCGTAATGGCTGCTTACGACACTTTAATTGCTCAAAAAGAACGTGAAATCAAAAACAAAAAAGTTCGCTCCTTCTGGAAAATTTCTCATCTCTATTTAGTTTATTTAAAAACAGATTCTATCCTAGCCTATGAGGTTGAATTTACTTTAGATCCAAACTTCAAAGTTTATGACGCCCATAGTTCCATTTATACTTTGCTAACCAAAGAAGAAGCAAAGTGGTTTGATTTCTATTATATGCAATATCCACTTTTCAATACCTGGGATGACGATGCGGATAGAAAGAGAAGTCAAAATATTTATGATTTCTATGATAAAAAATTGATGAGTGTGAATGATAATAAAGGAGAAACACTCAAACGAATTCTTTTTATTGTAAAACATATTAAAACTTCAGGTGAGTTTACCAACCAAAAAATAGCCGAGGCCATCCTCAAAGATGAGTTGAAACGAATAAATGGGGTTACTTACCAGCCAATCAAATTCAGTAGTTTAAAAGCCATCATCAAAAATTCTGGCGATGGAAATCAAGAACTGATCGGTTATTCTATTGTTCATACATTTAAAACAGGCAATGAAGATCTGATCGTTGAAAAAGCCCTTTACTTTGAGTTAGATGCCTGGTTAATATTGGTAGGTAATTTGCAAGTAGAACCCCCGTTTGACAAATACTTTGAAAATTGAAAATTAATTTCTAATTTTCGAAGGCAAAAGTTCAAATCAGGGAAAGATGAAAAAAGGTTTTACACTCTTATTAGTCTTATTTTTTACTTCAGTACCACTAGCGTTTATGCAAAAAACGTCAGCCGGAAGTAATCCTCCCGATAATCAAGATTTGGTAGAGAAATCTGTTCTTGATTGGGCTGATCAAACATTTGAATTTTATGATGGCGCAAAATTTGAAAAATTTGAAACCTCAGTTTCGACTGATTATATGAAACTCCAAAGCAAATTGGAAGGAATGAAAGAATATAAAACTGATATTGCCAATCAATTTACTTCTGGATCATTAAATAAAACAAAAGAGGAATACGATAAAATAATTAAAAAAACCGATCGTAAAATTGATTCGTTACAAACTTTAGTTAACACTACTTCTGCTGGAACTTCTGGTTATGAAGTAGATTTTTGGGCAAATATTTTAACCAATACTGGTTTAACTGCCTACTACAAGCACCACGTTATTTTGAATCAATATTATACCGTGACTAGTCATAAAGTTTCTAGTTCGATTGGAAAAACCAGCG
>JBIPLT010000192.1:0-6014 GCA_044368255.1 Flavobacteriales bacterium | reverse complement strand
TATTTGATTTGCTATTTGTGCTGTCATTACTGGAGGTACACTCATACCAATTAAATATTTAGGTTCTACGTCTTGAAAATCGTAATCAAGTGGGTAGGTTCCTATTTGTTGTAATTCTATATTTGACAATCCTTTTTCAATTGAATAATGATACAATTCACTTCCGCTTGCAATTGTATTTACAACTTGATTTGGGTGTAATTTTATCGAATTAAATCTATTTCCTTTGGGGTGTACACTTGCAATTGATTTGCCTTGTTCACATATTTTCCAATATTGTAAATCACAATTTGCTATTTTATGCTGAATAATATCATTTTCAACTTCTTTATAAACTATTTGTTTTTCATTAAACTCCAATTTCAATTTAGGCAAATTCAAATCCTTTTTTTGACAAATAAAAAATACCCTTTCACGTTTTTGAGGTACTCCCATTGATGCAGCATTAAGTAGAAATAATTGTACATTGTAACCTGCTTCATCAAATGCTTTAAATATCTTTTTTACATAAAGTTTTGCGTTACCTTGAATTAAACCTTTTACATTTTCAGCTAAAACAATTTTAGGTTGTAATTTCTTTGCAAGTGCTATGTATTCAAAAAACAAATCGTCCAAAACCTGTTCAGCTTGTCCTTCTTTAAATACCTTTTTTTTGCCCCAATCTTTTTCACGATTTCCAGCCATTGAAAACGAACTGCAAGGTGGGGAACCATCTAATAAGTCTAAATTATATAGTTCTTGAGGAATATCAGAACGCTTTACAAAGTGCCTTATATCTTCTAAAAATAAATGTTTTGGTTTATGGTTTAATTGATAAACCTTTGCTATTTTAGGGTCTATCTCAACACCTCCTAAATGATTAAACCCTGCAAGTTTGTAACCCATTGTAGAACCACCACCGCAAATGAAAGTACCAAAAACATTATAATCATTTTTAGTTATATTCTTTGATGGGTAGCCATCAGCTAAATTCCATTTATAAGGAAACAAGTGCATCATATAATATTTTTTCTGGACTTTGTCCAAGTTGTTGTAATTTGTCTTTTACAAAATTAAAATCGTCTTCTGTAAATTCTAATTTAATTGTATATTTTTGGTCTTCAAAATCATTAAAGCTTAATTCTTTATTTTTATCTGAATAATCAACGTCTGGTGTTGATTCCCAAACATCCAAGCCCCATTCATTTAACTGTTCGCTTTCCCATTCATTAGCTAATATATCCCAATCCCATTCTCCACCGCTTACATTGTCTTTAATTAAAAACTCTTTTTGTTGCTCTTCAGTTAAGTCTGTTTTTATAATTGGTATTTCTTTTAGCCCTGCTTCTTTGCAAGCCTTATATCTCATATTTCCACCTAATATAACCATATCTTGATTAACTACAATAGGGCGGATGTTTAGCATTTCTGGAAAGTCTTTTACTGACTGAACCAGCTTTTTAAACTTGTCATCTTTTATCAACCTCGGATTATTCGGGTTTACTTTTACTTCTGATATTTTTACTACTTGCATATATTAATTTGTTAAATTTATTTCATAGAAGCAATCGGGTGCTTTTCTTGTTGGTTTATATTCTTTTGGTAATGCTTTGCTCTGTTTAATAAATGCTTCTGCCTCTTCTCTTGTATCAATTAATCGGCAATCAATAATCTGTTCTTTGCCTCTTGAATTTAATTGAGTAATTGTTATTTTATATCTCATATTAATTCTTGTTTAATTCGCTTTCAAATATTAACCATTCAGTCTTGCCTTCAAAAAATAGTATTCTGGCTATTATACTTTGTTGTACGTTGTCTAATGTTTGTGGGCTGGTCTGTAATGGCTTTATTCGCTCTTTCTTTATTATTGTTTTTATTGTATCTACTTTTACACCGCATACCTTTGCTAGTTCAGATAGTTTTAGATGCTTACCCATTTGCTCTTAAAATAGTTTAGTTTGGTTTGTATGGTTTTTTATTCGCTCTATTGCTTTGTCAAAATATTCTTTATCTAGTTCACAAGCCGTTAAATCAAAACCATAATCGTGACAAGCTATTGCTATTGAACCTGAACCTAAATGTGTATCAAGTATTTTATCTCCTTGTTTAGCGTATTTATCTAATATCCATTTGTATAATGCTGCAGGTTTTTGAGTTGGATGTATTCTGTTTTGTTGTGATGGGTGCTTATCATATTTTTTAGCACTTGAATTAAAAGAAGTCCAAGCCATTTCAAATTGAGCAAAAGTTACATCCTCAGAAAATCCTTTATCCCATAATAACCAACAAGAAGATGGACTTAAATATTCAGTCATATAATTACCACCCCAAACGATTTGATTTTTAGAAACTCTTTTTAATTCAGCAAAATATTCTTTATTTGGTATTGAACTATCGTTTCCTGCAAATTTATGATAATTGCTTTTTTTATCTCCTTTTCTTCTACCCATTGAAACATTTATATTAATACCATAAGGTGGGTCTACAATAGCCAAGTCAAAATAGTTATCAGGGTAACGTGCCATTAATAACATATTGTCCTCGTTTGTTATTGTTAGTTTACTCATTATAGTTTACGCAGTTGGTTATTTGCTCTATTTTAGCTTTATCGTTTATTTCTTCTATTCTTTTTAATAAACTATACTTCGGGTCAACCGTTTGCATTATCGTGTCTCTAATCGCTTCTAAATGCTTTTTTCTTTTTCTTACCTCTGCAAATAGTTTCACGTTGTGGTGTATTGTGCAATGAGTCATAGTCTTTCCGAAAAAGTTAAAATGGTCTCTTACATCATATAACGTCATTTTCAAATCTTTGTGCAGGATGTAACAAGCCATCGACCTTATATCGACCAGGTCTTGCGTTCTTTTGTTTTCGTAAATATCAACTCCGCAAAGTTGGTTTATTGATTCTCCGATGTATTTTGCTTTATTCATTTGTTTTTAGTTTTAATAATAATTTACATTCGATAAACTTCTCACGTGCCTTGTGTTTGTATATCTTTTTAAATAGTTGAAATACTACTCTGATGTAACTTTGTTCGCTTAAACAGCCTTTAAATGCTTTCTGAACCCATTTAACTCCATAACCTTTACAAAAGTTTACATTGTCCGAAGTATCGCCTATTATCATTTGCTCGTAAAAGTTGTATAAGGCTTGCTCTTTCGTAATATCATAGTAACACTGGTGATTCAAATGGTAATTATAAATAATACAAGGTAACTGTTTGTAGTCTTTGTCAATACTTACTATTATCACTTCGTCTCTTCCGAATGTATCGGTTAGGTTCTTCCAATACGTGGCAACTACGTCATCTGTTTCAACCCCGTATCCTGCTATTGAATTGTATGTTTCTTTTACGTGCTCTAGCAGTTCGTTTAATATCGGTGGTATTTCTCTGCCTATCCTATTTGCTTTATAGCTTTTTGATATTTCTTTTCTAAAGTTACCACGTGCTCCAGCGAATGTTAATACTCGGTCTACTTCGTGTATTTCTTCTATCGTGTTTACTATCGACATAAACACCTCATCAAACTTTAACCTTGCATTTTCAATAGTGTGATATTGTTCGTCTTCATCGTGCTCTTTTTGTCTGTAACAACTGCTCCAGATTAGGCTATCTGCATCTACTAATACTATCATAGCTTTTCTATTTCTTGTTTTACTTCCATCCAATAAACTAATTGATGAACTACAAACGTAACTTCATCATTGATAACTAATACACTTTCAACATCAGACATTGATTGATATTCACTTAACATTTCATCAACTGCTATTAATGCAGATTGTTTAGCTAACTCATTCCAGAATATTAAAACATCATTTCCTAATTCATCATTAAATTTTTCTGATTTTTCTTTTTTCTCATCGTCATTTGTCCATTGAATATTCTCTGCTAATTGATAAAAATTATCTACTAACTCTTCTGCTTTTTCTTTTGGTGTCATAATTTAAGGTATTAAACGGTTAATCTGTTCTTTCTCTTCATCTGAATAAAACTCTACAAATTCATAGTACTCATCGTAAAAAACTGAATACTTCAATTTTGGATGTACCATTTGCCATTTCTGTTTCATTGCGTTGGCTTCTTGCTCGTCTAGTAATATTGTGTGCGGGTAGCCCTCTTCTAGTAGAACCCATCTTTTGTCTTGTATCATAATAGTTTTTTTAATTGTTTTAGTAAGTATTTCATTTTATCAACTTTGCCAAATAGATTCCAATTAGATCCAAGTTGATTTAATTCATTTTCTAATTGTTCTATAATTTCTTTCATCTGGTCATTAAATACATCATTTTAATTTCGTAATCTATAAACCCCATTCTTTTAGCATATTTTTCAGCTAATTCTTTTGATTTAAAATGTGTAGAACTAAAATCTCTTTCTTCTCTACAAATAAACCAAGCTTCCGGATAATGTTTTATTTTTGCCATTAGTAGTAAAATTCATTAATTAAATAATCTATGTTTTCTTTGCAATCTTCAACTGTTGAACAATGTCTTATTGGACAATCACAATCGTTACCGTTGTAATACTCATAACTCATATATGAATTGTTATCGTAGTTGTATTCATTTTTTTGAATGATCCATCCTTTATATTTTGTTTGCATCTTTATAAGTTTTAATATTAATTTTAGCTGTTTTCTTTTCGCTCTTTACGGGCTGAATATTGATTGATATATCAATGTGGGTTAATTCTTTGTCTCTTTGAAATACGGCTTTCATTTGCTCGTATATTTGTATCCAGTCTTCATAACTCATTTGATTATCATTTTGATTGATTCAATGTATTTGTAGTAAAGTGTTTTACTTCTGAACCTTTCAAGTGCTTCTGGTAGTGTGTAGGCTTGAATGATTGTTTCGATGTCTGTTGCTTCATCGTTTCGCTCTGCCCAATAGGTAACTAAAAATTCTTTCATTTGTTTTTGTTTTAGTGATTAAAATTTAGACATAATTTGTTTTGCAAAAAAAGGCTTAATATTAAAAACAATACAGTCATTGCCTAAATCCTTACCTACAAATGCACTTTTAGGTAACCAATGTAATTTACCATACATTTGAATTAAAACTGCTTTTTCTGTTTCTTTTTCTACATCTAAAAAGAATCCATCTGGTGTAGCGATTGAACCTAAATTTCCATTCGGGTACGTGTAGTGTTGTTTTTCTAATTGCATCTTTTTTGTTTTAGTGATTAATATTCCACAAAGATATAAATTAATTACTTATAAACAAATTTTTTATAAAGTATTTTTATTTATAATTACCGCTTGGCTTTCAGTTAGCATATAAACTGATTTGTTTACTTTGTTTTTGTTGCCTTGTGAGTAGGTTGTGGCTCCAGCTTGTACGGTGTTTTGTTCGGGTAGTTTTAGTTGGTCCAGAAAATAAAGATAATTTCCTTTGGTGTCGAATACATAATAAAACTTAAGGCAGTCTTTGTGGCTCATTAGATGCTCGTATTTGAACTTTTCTAATAGTTTGGTTGGATAGTATTCATTTCTGATTTTAATCTCTAAAATGCAGTTATATCCTTTCGGTGTTTTACCTTTTGCGTCGTAGTGTTCGTAATCGCCTCCAGTCCATTCTAATTGCCAACCGTCTAAATTTAACAAATGAATTATACCCTGCTCCCATTTGTGGGTTTGTTCAGTTATCATAAACTACATTTAGACTATTTATCATTTCTTGTATTCGTGTTGGGTTGCACTTGCAAGGATAGTCTAGTTTTAAATTAAAAGTACGTGAGTATATTTCGCTGATCATTCTGTACTCATCATTTTCAATGTAGTGTCTTTTTACTTCTCTGAACTTTGCCCACCAGGATTTATCATTTGTATTCATTGCTTTGCTCTTTAAATTCTTTTAGTAAATAATCGCCTTTAGTTTGATAATTGTATTTTTCGCTTTTTACGTATGAATACCATTCTCCAAATTTCATTGCAAACTTTTCGCATTGCCATTCTATTTCATTTGCTTTTGCTTCATTTGTAGCATTAGCATTTAACCACGCTAAAATTATATTTTTCATTTTCTT
>JBIPLT010000191.1:0-6033 GCA_044368255.1 Flavobacteriales bacterium | reverse complement strand
CTGCAGCAATTCCGATAATCGAAAAAATTGTTCTTTTTTGAATTGAAATAACTTTCGATTCTGTAGAACCTGGATGGCTGAAATAGGTATGATGAAGATTATTTAATTTGTTTTTGAATTCTTTTCTGTCTTCTGCCAATTTAATATCTCTTCGTAATTGCTTATGAAACTCTAACTCCTTAAATAATCTACTGTCTTCGGCTACTAATTTTTCAAAATGATTTTTTTCATCATTTTTCAAATCACCATCCAGGTAACGTTCAATTAAAATACTATTTTCTTCCCACTTACTCATAACTTATTTATTACTATTGGCCATAAAAATCTTCTTCAACCTTATAAAGCACTTGTACTTCTGATTCTTTGCGTTTTCGGCATTCGTGTATCCCATTTTTTCTGAAATCTCTTCCATCGATAATTTATGATAGAAAAAATCACTTAGAATTGTATTACATGGTTCGCCAAGTTCCTTCATGCTTTCATTTATCTTATCGATTCTACCTTCTTTTAAAAGAAACAATTCGGTTTCTTCTTCAGTATTAGCTTCGGCATGATCATCTTCTTCTTTTAAACGAAGATCTCCGTTGCTCTTTTTTCGTATTTCTTTCAACCAAAGATTACGAGATACAGAATAGATATAGGTACCTACAGAACAACTGAGTTCAAAACTCGGTTTACGCATCATCTCATAAAGAACACAAATCGCATCTTGGTAAATATCCCTTGCATCATCTTCTGTTCCGCTATTAGAAATCACAAAATGTTGCACCTGTTTGAAATAAGAACGATAAACTTGTTTCAAGGCGCTTTCATCGCCTCTGCGAAGTTGTTCTACCAACTTATCTTCATTCAACTTAATATAACCGGTGTTGCTTTTCAATGATTAATACCTATTTATAGGTAAAGGTAACCCGCATTTTCAAAAAAAAATAATTGGGCTGTTAAAAACTACTAATTGAAAAAATAATTAAAATTTTTACTTCTGAATTTCAGCTAAATAGAAAATATTTAAGTTTTTTTCATGACTATTGGGTTACCTTTTTACCGGTCTTGGTATAAAAGCTTGAATGTTTAACCCAAAAAACCAAACAAAATGAAAATGATCAAATTATTCGCAATCGCTGCTGTTATGACAGGATTGCTTGCATCTTGCGGAGCTAAAGAAGAAGCTAAAAAAGACGGAAAAGAAGAAGAAAAAACTGAAGAAACTGAAGAAGCAACTGAAGAAGCTACTGAAGAAACTACTGAAGATGCTCCGGCTGAAGAAGTGGTTACTGAAGAGGCTCCAGCTGAAGAAGCTGCTGCTGAGTAATTTTTCAATCCTTTCGAATTTAAAACCCCGGTCAATTTCTTTTCCGGGGTTTATTTTTTCCCCTAATTAAAGTTTATTTTTCTAATTATTTTTATGTATTAATTTACATGAATAGTTTTCGCTTTACTTAATTTTTCCAAAAATTAAATTCATAATTACAAGCAAGAAGATGGCAAAATTCTAAAAGTTTAATTTAAGCTCAAATTGAATTTTCTTTACTTTTTCTTACCCATTGTTTATTGCCTTTTGCCTACCTTTAGAGCATGAAAATTTATACTAAAACAGGCGACAAAGGCGAAACTTCATTAATTGGAGGAACTCGAGTATCTAAAAATCATATTCGTATTGAAACTTATGGAACTATTGATGAATTGAATTCATGGATAGGTTTAATTCGTGATCAAAAAATAAATGAAAATCATATTTCTCAACTTTTAGAAATTCAAGATCGTCTATTTACCATTGGATCTTTGTTAGCATCTGATAGGGAAAATCCAATAATGAAATTACCTGAGATTCATGAAAACGATGTTCTTATTTTAGAAACAGCAATTGATGATATGGACAATGTTCTGGAACCCATGAAATCATTTGTACTTCCGGGTGGTCACACCACACTTTCATACTGCCATATTGCTCGTTGTGTTTGCCGAAGAGCAGAACGACTGTCAGTTTCTCTCGCTGAACATGAAAAAGTGAACGATTTAATCATCAAATACCTGAACCGCCTTTCTGATTATTTATTCACCTTATCTCGAAAATTAGCCCAAGATTTAGGAGTAATTGAACACCCCTGGAAGCCTAAAATGTGAAAAACTTTTCGATAAACCTATAAGTCAATGGTTTAAAGAATAATAAAAGTTCTTAATATTTTGTTTTATGATATAACAAAAAATCTATTTTCGCGTAACTTTTTAAATCAACGAAAGAAGGAGGTTATTTATGTACTGGACTTTAGAATTAGCACAAAATCTTGAAGACGCACCTTGGCCGGCTTCAAAAGACGAATTGATTGACTTTGCTTTGCGAACAGGTGCGCCAATGGAAGTAGTAGAAAATCTTCAAGAAATGGAGGATGAAGGAGAGATTTACGAAAGTATCGAAGAAATCTGGCCTGATTATCCATCTAAAGAAGACTTTTTCTTCAATGAAGATGAATATTAATTATTCCATCAAATGAATTTGAACCCAGACTTTAACGTTTGGGTTTTTTTATTTAAAAACTCGTCAACTAATTGACAGTTTGTCACCTTTTCTCGTTCGGTATGATTTTAGGCTTTTCCCTCTGAAAAATAAACTTATCTTTGAACCCCTTAAGAAAACTATAACATGCTCGGATTTTTAAAAAGCCTCTTTGGCAATAAAAAAGATAAAGACATCAAAGAACTTCAACCTTACGTTGGACGTGTAAATGATGAATTCAACAAATTAGCTTCCATCTCCAATGATGATTTACGCCAACGAACAGTTGACTTAAAGAAAAAAATAGCTGATTTTATTTCGGTAGAAGAAAATAAAATCATTGAATTAAGAAATACTGCTTCTAAAGAAGAAACCTCATTAGAAGATAAAGATGCTATTTACAAAGAGATTGAAAGCTTAATCAAACTAATAGATGAAAAAATTGAAGTGGTACTTCTGGAAATACTTCCGCAAGCATTTGCTGTGATGAAGGAAACAGCAAGACGCTTCAAAGAAAATCCTGAAATAACCGTTACGGCTACTCCATTTGACAAAGATCTAAGTGTAAATGCTGATTTTGTTCGTATCGAGGGAAATAATGCTATTTGGAAAAATTCTTGGAATGCTGCTGGGGCTGAAGTAAAATGGGACATGGTTCATTACGATGTTCAGCTAATCGGTGGTGTGGTTTTGCATAAAGGTAGAATTGCAGAGATGCAAACAGGCGAAGGAAAAACGCTCGTAGGTACTTTACCTATTTATCTAAATGCACTTTCAGGTAAAGGTGTTCACATCGTTACAGTAAATGATTATTTAGCAAAACGTGATAGCGAATGGAATGGCCCCGTTTTTCAATTTCATGGATTAAGTGTGGATTGTATTGATAAACATCAACCCCATTCTCCAGGAAGATTTAAAGCTTACCGTTCTGATATCTGTTACGGAACAAATAATGAATTTGGTTTTGATTACTTGCGTGATAATATGTCAACGAATAAAGATGGTTTAGTTCAGCGTAAACATCATTTTGCTATTGTTGATGAGGTCGATTCAGTTTTAATTGATGATGCAAGAACACCGTTGATTATTTCTGGTCCAACTCCAAAAGGTGATAAGCATGAATTCTATGAACTGAAACCGAAAATCGAGAAAATAGTTAATGAGCAGAAAAAATATTTGAATTTATGTTTGACAGATGCAAAACGAATGTTAGCAACTGTTAATGATGATAAACCAGATAATGACAAATTAAAAGAAGGCGGAATTGCCTTATTACGCGCTCACCGTGGTTTACCAAAAAACAAAGCGTTAATTAAATTTTTAAGTGAGCCCGGAGTTCGTGCACATTTACAAAAAACGGAAAATATTTACATGGCGGATCAGCAAAAAGAAATGATCAAGATTGATAAAGAATTGTTTTTCGTGATTGATGAAAAAAATAATTCGATTGAATTAACAGATAAAGGAATTGAATTACTTTCTGCAGGAGAAGACACCAGTTATTATATTTTACCTGACGTTGGTGGAGAAATTGCAAAAATTGAAAGTGGCGCAACTTCTGCAGATGAAAAACTAAAACGCAAAGATGCATTGATGCGTGATTATACGATCAAAGCAGAAAGAATACATTCATTGAATCAGTTATTAAAAGCGTATACATTATTCGAAAATAATGTGGAGTATGTTATTGATGGGGGTAAAATTAAAATTGTTGATGAGCAAACAGGTCGTATCATGGATGGAAGACGTTATTCTGACGGATTACACCAAGCGATTGAAGCAAAAGAAAATGTGAAGATGGAAGCCTCTACACAAACCTATGCAACCATCACTTTACAGAATTATTTCCGTATGTATCATAAGCTAGCGGGTATGACCGGTACAGCAGAAACAGAAGCGAAAGAACTTTGGGATATTTATAAATTGGATGTGGTTTGTGTTCCTACACATCGCCCGATGAGTAGAAAAGATGAAAACGATATGGTGTATAAAACCAATCGTGAAAAATACAATGCTATTATTGAAGATACAGCTAAAATGCGCGAAGCTGGAAGACCAGTATTGGTGGGAACTACTTCTGTAGAAAATTCAGAATTACTTTCTCGAATGCTGAAGTTACGAAATGTTCCTCATCAAGTATTGAATGCAAAAATGCATCAGAAAGAAGCAGAAGTAGTAACAGAAGCAGGAAAAGCAGGAACTGTAACTATCGCCACCAATATGGCGGGTCGTGGAACAGATATTAAATTAGGACCTGGCGTGAAAGAAGCAGGAGGATTAGCCATTATCGGTACAGAAAGACATGAATCTAGACGTGTGGATAGACAGCTTCGTGGTCGTTCAGGTCGTCAAGGAGATCCAGGAACTTCTCAATTCTATGTTTCATTAGAAGATAATTTGATGCGTTTATTCGGATCTGAGAGAATTGCAAGAATGATGGATAGATTGGGATTGAAAGAAGGTGAAGTGATTCAACACGGAATGATCACCAAATCTATTGAGCGTGCACAGAAAAAAGTTGAAGAAAATAACTTTGGTATTCGTAAACGTTTGTTGGAATATGATGACGTAATGAATGTTCAACGTAAAACCATTTATTCTAAGCGTAGAAATGCTTTGTATGGTGAAGGAATTGATATAGACATTCAAAATATGTTCTATGAAGTAGCAGAAAGCATCGTGAATGAATTTCATGAAGAAAGAATGTTTGATGAATTCAAATTCGAATTAATCAAGACACTTTCATTGGAGGCGCCTGTTACAGAAAACGAATTTGCAGATATGTCGAAAGAAGACATTACCCAAATGATTTTTGATCAGGTTCAAGAGAAATACAAACGTAAATCAGAAGAAATTTGTAAAGCATCTTGGCCAATCGTGAAAAATGTTTTTGAAACACAAGCAGGACAATATGAAAATATAGTAATTCCATTGAGTGATGGTTCACGTCAATTGCAAATGGTGGTTAACTTGAAAGAAACGTATGCTGTTGAAGCAAAAAATGTTTCTCGTGAAGCAGAAAAAAGAATTACACTTGCTGTTATTGATAATGAATGGAAAGAACATTTACGTGAGATGGATGATTTACGCCAGAGTGTGCAACATGCCACCTACGAGCAAAAAGATCCATTGTTGATTTATAAATTGGAATCCTTCAAACTTTTCACTGCCATGGTGGATAGAATTAACAAAGAAGTGATTTCATTCTTAATCAAATCAGCATTACCATTACAATCAGGCGAAGTAAGAACAGCGCCCACTCCAAAAACAGAAACTCCGAAACTACAAACTAGCAGAACGGATGTGGCAAGTTCAACGCCAAATCAGCAAGCGCAGTTAAATGAACAGGGAGTTCCTGTAATGGAAAAACCAAAACAACAACCCATCGTTGCCGAGAAAAAAGTAGGAAGAAATGATCCTTGTCCTTGCGGAAGCGGTAAGAAATTTAAGAATTGCCACGGAACGGGAGCTTAAAGAAAATGTAAAATGAAATAAAAATAAATGCAAAAAATATAGCCAGTCAAAATGATTGGCTTTAT
>JBIPLT010000027.1:0-18157 GCA_044368255.1 Flavobacteriales bacterium | reverse complement strand
CGCCTAAGAAATGACCAAGGTTTATAAATTGGTCCGCAATCGGTTTGAGTGTTTTTCCCTGCAATCGGCTCAGCAATCGGCTTTAGCCGATTGATGATATATCGAAATCGAATTTCCCGGGCTTAAGCCCAATAAAAAATATCAAAATGATTTTGGCTTCAGCCAACATTTTATTTATTAGATTCTAAAATTCTATATTCTTCTTTCATTCTCTCAATAATCTCCCCACACGATTTTATATCGTTAATGAATTCTACACTTTTTCCTGCGCTCCACAATTGACCATAATTTCCAGTAGAAGATGCTCCTTTTTCTAATTTTTTCATCCCTTTATATTGCACTAGCATCTTAAACCATTTTTTGGTTCGTTTGTTTTTGGATAATAATTTCTCCAGCCAACTTTGTTTGTAGCCCATTTGATCACTGTATGGAGTACGAATAATAGCACAGGGTGTTCCAGATAATTTTTCGGTAAAAACAATGTCATTCGCTTTTGCATTTACAATGGCATTTTTATAATCATCACTTACACTTGCTTCTGTTGTGGCAATAAATCTCGTTCCAACTGAAACTCCACAAGCACCCATTTTTATCACCTCATACATTCCTTTTCCATTGGCAATTCCTCCAGCGGCAATAATTGGCACATTCGGAAATTTATTTTTTAATTCAGCAATCAAAACACTTAAACTTTTCGGTCCAGCATGTCCGCCAGCTTCGTTTCCTACCGCAATAAAACCATCACATCCGAGTGAAACACACTTAGCAGCATGTTCAATATTGGTCACATCACAAAAAACTTTTCCTCCATAAGAATGCGCTTTTTCAATTACCGTTTTTGGATTTCCTAAAGAAGTAATATAAAATGGAACTTTTTTAGAAACACAAATCTCTAAATGCTTTTCATACATCGGATTGGTTTTTTGAACGATTAAATTCACACCATATGTTCCATTAGGATGATTTATTTTAAACTGATTTAAATCATCTAATAATTTCTCTAATTCAGCATCTTTGCGATAATTTAAACTTGGAAATGTTGCAGCAACGCCATTTGCCATTCCAGCCTCTATCATCGCTTGATTGGAAACCAGAAACATCGGTGCCATAATGAGTGGAAACTCAATTTTTAGAAGGTCAGTTAGAGCTGTTTTAACCATGGGGAAAGTTTAAAGTTTAAAGTTTAATGTTCAAAGTTGTGAATTCCGACAACTTTAAACCTTGAACCTTAAACGGTTTTCATCAAATTTTAACCCGAAGATAGGTAGAAATTAGGTATTTTTTGATTTTTTGGTTAATATTATGCTTGCATAACAAAAAAATGTATATTTGAATTTGTCTAAAAGTATGAAACCTGAAGAAACCATAGATTTTCACATTCGCTGGGCTTGGCACGGAATAGCTCGTATTTATAATACTGAGGCAGCTCAGCATGGTTTAACTATGTCTACTGGCTATGTTTTATTGAGTATTGATCATTTGGATGGAACCCCTTCTACCAAATTAGGGCCAATGATGGGTATGGAGCCTCGTAGCTTAGTTAGAACGCTTCAATCGATGGAAGAAGATGGTTTGATTAAAAGAAAGCCGGATAAAATAGATAAAAGAGTCGTAAGAATTTTTCTCACTGAAAAAGGTAAAAAGAAACGCGATCTTTCAAAAGCAAGAGTAATACAATTTAATGAATTCATCCATAAAAAAGTAGGTAAGAAAAAACTGAAAGGCTTTTTTAAGGTTATGGATGAAATAAATACAATAATTAACGAAGAAAAGATTTTTTAAAATGAAAAGAACGATTCAAAAAGTAGCAGTATTAGGGTCCGGTGTAATGGGATCTCGTATTGCCTGTCATTTTGCAAATATCGGAGTGGAAGTTGTTTTATTAGACATCGTTCCGAAAGATGCTCCAGCTGGCGATAAAAAAATTCGTAACAAAATTGTGAATGATGCATTAGCATTTGCATTAAAATCAAATCCATCTCCTATTTATAGAAAATCATTCGCTTCTAGAATTACTACTGGTAATTTTGATGATGATATGAAATCAATTGCAACTTGCGATTGGATTATCGAAGTGGTGGTAGAAAGATTAGACATTAAACAAATTGTTTTTGAGAAGGTAGAAAAATTTCGTCGACCAGGAACAATCATTTCTTCTAACACTTCTGGAATTCCTATTCACATGATGTTAGACGGAAGAACGGATGATTTTAAAAAGCATTTCTGCGGAACACATTTTTTCAATCCTCCTCGCTATCTTAAATTATTAGAAATTATTCCTACCAATGAAACATCTCAAGAGGTGATTGATTTCTTAATGCAATATGGGGAATTGTATCTTGGAAAAACAATGGTGCTTTGTAAGGATACACCAGCATTTATTGCAAATCGTATCGGTGTTTATGGAATCATGTCTTTATTCCATCTCGTAGAAAAAATGGGATTAACAGTAGAAGAAGTGGATAAATTATCGGGTCCAGTTTTGGGACGTCCAAAATCTGCAACTTTCCGCACATGTGATGTAGTGGGAATGGATACATTGGTGCATGTTGCAAATGGTGTGAGAGAAAATTGTCCGAATGACGAATCAAAATCTAGTTTTGAATTGCCGGGTTATGTTTCAAAATTGGTAGAAAATAAATGGTTGGGTGATAAATCAGGACAAGGTTTTTATAAAAAAGTAAAAGGTGAAGGCAAGAGCGAAATTTTAGCTTTAGATTTGAAAACGATGGAATATCGTCCACAACAAAAAGCAAAATTTGCTACGTTGGAAATGACGAAAACCATTGACAATTTAAAAGAAAGAATGAAAGTTCTTCTTTCCGGAAAAGATAAGGCTGGAGAATTTTATCGTTCTTCATTTTTTGGATTGTTTCAATACGTTTCCAATCGTATTCCTGAAATCACCGATGATCTTTATAAAATTGACGCAGCCATGAATGCTGGTTTCGCTTGGGAATTAGGTCCTTTTGAAGCTTGGGATGCAGTTGGAGTGAAGGAAGCTGTTGCACAAATGGAAAAAGCAAACTTAAAACCAGCGCAATGGATTTATGATTTTCTTGCTGCTGGAAATTCTTCTTTTTATAAAGTAGAAAATGGTTTGAAAAAATATTATGATATTCCTTCGAAATCGTATAAAGTAATTCCTGGAACGGAATCATTTATTTTCTTGGAGAATATTCGTTCTTCAAAAACGGTTTGGAAAAATAATGGGGCAACCATTACAGATATCGGTGATGGTATTATCAATTTGGAATGGAATACGAAAATGAATTCCATAGGTGGAGAAGTAATCGGTGGATTGAATAAAGCGATTGAAATGGCAGAAAAAGATTTCCGTGGATTGGTTATTTCCAATGAAGGAGCGCATTTTTCTGCTGGTGCGAATGTGGGAATGATTTTTATGATGGCGGTTGAACAAGAATGGGATGAATTAAATTTCGCTATCAAAGCTTTCCAAAATGCAATGATGCGAGTAAGATATTCTTCAATTCCCGTAGTAGTTGCTCCGCATAATATGGCTCTCGGTGGAGCTTGTGAAATGAGTATGCACAGCGATCGAGTAGTTTTACATGCTGAAACCTATATGGGATTAGTAGAATTTGGTGTAGGATTAATTCCAGGCGGTGGAGGAACCAAAGAATTTGCCGTTCGTTTATCAGATGAAATAAAAGAGGGTGATGTGGAATTAAACGCATTCAGAAATCGTTTTCTCACCATAGGTCAAGCGAAAGTTTCTACTTCTGCACACGAAGCTTTTGATTTAGGATATTTGAGAAATGGAAAAGATGTAGTAGTCATTTCACGCGATCGCGTTCTATCTGAAGCAAAATTAAATTGTATTGAATTAGCTGAAGCTGGATATACTCAGCCTGTACATCGAAAAGATATTCGTGTATTGGGAAAACAAGGTTTAGGTTTGGCTTTCCTTGGAGCAAATTCGATGTTGAGTGGAAATTATATCAGTGAACATGATGTAAAAATTTCTCAAAAGATGGCTTATGTGCTTTGTGGAGGAGATTTGTCGCAACCAACAATGGTATCTGAACAATATCTTTTGGATCTAGAGCGTGAAGCATTCTTATCACTTTGTGGTGAAAAGAAAACTTTAGAACGATTACAAAGCATTTTAACGGGTGGAAAAATATTAAGGAATTAAAATGGTTTACTTAGAACTTTTTGAACAATTAGATAAAGAAAATGTTCGTTATTTATTATGTGGCGGACTGGCTGTTAGTATTTATGGAATTCCGAGATCTACGGCTGATATTGATTTATTAATTGATTTTGAAAAAGAGAATTTAGAAAAATTTTCTTCCATCATGAAGCAGTTGAAGTATACTTCCATCGTTCCAGTTGAATTAAGTTCACTGGATTCTGAAGTAGAAAGAAAAAGATGGAAAGATGATAAAAATATGATTGCTATTTCATTTTTTAATCAAGTTTCAGGAGTAATGCATGTAGATGTAATTATTAATCTACCATTTAAATTTGAAGAATTTTGGGCTAAAAAAAATAATAGAGATTTTAATGGAATTAATTTGAACATGATTTCAATCGAAAATTTGATAAAAATGAAAGAGTTTTCAAATCGGATTCAAGATAAACAAGATATTATTCAACTATTAAAACTTGTAAAAAAATGAGTTTAGAATCAATAGGATATTATTATGAAGTTACAGATGAACAGATAATTGAGCATCAAAAAAAGTCTATTATGGAAATTTTTCAATGGCATCACGACATGAATGTTTTTTTAAACGCTGTTAGAACTTCTGAAGAAAAGGAAATCGCTAAAAAAATGAAATCAAAAAATTATTTTACTGAAAGACACTCACCATTGTTAGCAACGAAAAACGAAAAATAATAAACCAAAATTATTTCTATGAACGCATATATAGTAGCAGGATTCAGATCAGCAGTTGGAAAAGCCACTCGAGGCGGATTCCGTTTTTATCGCCCCGATGATTTAGCGACTGATGTCATCAAACATTTATTGTCAACAGTTCCACAGGTGAACCAAGAGCAAATTGATGATCTCATTGTTGGAAACGCTATGCCAGAAGCTGAACAAGGATTGAATTTTGCAAGATTTATTTCTTTACAAGCATTCAACAATGATAAAGTTCCAGGAATAACGGTAAATCGTTATTGTTCTTCAGGCTTAGAAACAATTGCTATTGCTTCTGCAAAAATTCATTCGGGAATGGCTGATTGTATTATTGCTGGTGGAGCAGAAAGTATGAGTATGATTCCGATGGGCGGATGGAGAATTGTTCCAAACTATGAAGTTGCAGCTAAGCATCCCGATTATTATTGGGGAATGGGATTGACTGCAGAAGCTGTGGCGAATGAATATAAAATTTCGAGAGAAGACCAAGATGTTTTTTCTTTCAACTCTCATCAAAAAGCAATGGCGGCTATTTCTGCAGGAAAATTCAAGGATGAAATTGTTCCTGTGAAAGTGAAAGAAAATTACGTAGATGAAAATATGAAAAAACAAACACGTGAATTTATTGTAGATACTGATGAAGGTCCGCGTGCAGATACAACCATTGACGCATTATCAAAATTGAAACCTGTTTTCGCAGCGAATGGAAGTGTAACAGCAGGGAATTCTTCTCAAACAAGTGATGGTGCAGCATTCGTGATGGTAGTGAGTGAAAAATTCATGAAAGAAAATAATTTGAAACCGATTGCGAGATTAGTGAGTTATGCTGCTGCTGGAGTTTCGCCTCGTATAATGGGAATTGGTCCCGTGGCTGCCATTCCGAAAGCTTTAAAATTGGCTGGATTAAAGCAAAATGATATTGACCTTTTCGAATTGAATGAGGCTTTTGCATCACAATCATTAGCGGTAACTAGAGAATTAGGAATTAATCCTGAAATCGTAAATGTAAACGGTGGTGCCATTTCATTGGGACATCCACTAGGTTGTAGCGGTGCGAAACTTTCTGTTCAGATTTTTAACGAATTGAAAAGAAGAAATAAAAAATATGGTATAGTAACGATGTGTGTGGGAACAGGACAGGGTGCCGCTGGAGTTTTTGAAATGTTGTAAGAAGATTGAATAAAGAACAAAGATAAAAGAGTAAAGATTTTAATATGCATAATTTTCGAGGATTAAATATTTGGAAAGATTCGATGG
The DNA here is from genome assembly GCA_044368255.1 of Flavobacteriales bacterium. Lineage (GTDB taxonomy): Bacteria > Bacteroidota > Bacteroidia > Flavobacteriales_D > UBA2798 > CAMBFX01. The sequence goes on along the minus strand of JBIPLT010000027.1, from coordinate 12,009 downwards.
ATTTGGCTCGTCAAATTTTACAATTGACGAAAAAATTTCCTTCTATTGAAAGATTTTCTTTAGTTTCTCAAATGAATCGATGTGCAATTTCAATTCCTTCAAATATTGCTGAGGGATCCGCAAGAAAGTCTAATAAAGAATTTATGCAGTTTTTGAGAATATCTTTAGGATCTGCTTTCGAATTGGAGACACAGTTAATTTTATCTTTCGAGTCGGGATATTTGAATGAAGAAGTTTATGAGAATTTAATTAAAAGAATACAAACGAATCAAAAAATGATTTCTGGATTTATAAGAACATTAGAATAATAATAAATTTCGAGCACTGCCAAAGTCTTTTATCTTTGTTCTTTGCTCTTTAATCAAAAAAAAGTAATTATGAGTACAACTATCAAAGGCGGAGAATTCCTAATCAAAACAACAGATGCAAATAGCGTCTTCATTCCAGAACAGTTCAACGAAGAACAACGAATGATCGAACAAATGGCAACCGATTTCCTTAAACAAGAAATTTGGCCGAATCTAGATCGTATCGATTCACAAGAAGCAGGATTAACTGAATCTTTATTAAATAAAGCAGCTGAATTAGGTTTATTAGGAATGAGCATTCCAGAACAATACGGAGGATTCGAAAAAGATTTCGTAACAGGAATGTTAACCACAGAAGTTTTGGGTGCCGCACATTCATTTGCCGTTTCCATTTCTGCGCATACGGGAATTGGAACTTTACCCACTCTGTATTATGGTAATGAAGAACAGAAGAAAAAATATATTCCGAAACTCGCGAGCGGAGAATGGAAAGCTTGTTATTGTTTAACAGAACCTGGTTCAGGTTCGGATGCAAACTCTGGAAAAACAAAAGCGGTTTTATCTGCTGATGGAAAGCATTATATTTTGAACGGACAAAAAATGTGGATCACCAATGGTGGTTTCGCAGAAATATTTACAGTGTTTGCGAAAATTGATGATGATGAAAATTTATCTGCTTTCATCGTAGAAAAATCATTCGGTGGAATTACCTTGAATCCTGAAGAACATAAAATGGGAATCAAAGGAAGTTCTACTCGTCAAGTTTTTTTCAATGACACAAAAGTTCCAGTTGAAAATTTACTTTCTGAAAGAGGAAATGGATTTAAGATTGCGGTGAATATTTTAAATATTGGTCGTATCAAATTAGCAGCGGCTGCAATTGGTGCTTCTAAAAGAGTAGTAGATCATGCGGTAAATTATGCCAATGAAAGACAACAATTCGGAAGATCGATTTCCAAATACGGAGCAATCAAACATAAGATGGCAGAACAAGCCATTCAAATTTATGCTTGTGAATCTGCATTGTATCGCGCAACGCAAAATATCGAAGATGCTATTAAATCGCTCGAAGCAGGAGGAATGACGCATGAGAAGGCTTTATTGAAAGGCGTGGAGCAATTTGCCATCGAAGCAGCGATATTAAAAGTGCACGGATCTGAAACTTTAGATTTTGTAGTGGATGAAGGCGTGCAAATTTATGGCGGTATGGGTTACAGTGCCGAAGCTCCAATGGAAAGAGCGTATCGCGATTCTCGTATCAATCGTATTTTCGAAGGAACCAACGAAATTAATCGTTTGCTTACGGTTGATATGATTTTGAAACGCGCGATGAAAGGTGAATTAGATTTGATGGGTCCTGCACAAGCAGTTGCTGGAGAATTAATGAGCATTCCAGATTTCGGAGACGCTGACACAACTTTATTTGCACAAGAGAAAAAACTCATTGCTAATTTCAAAAAAGCAGTGTTGATGGTAGCAGGTGCTGCTGTTCAAAAATTGATGATGCAATTATCCAAAGAGCAAGAAATATTGATGAACGTGGCTGATATGATCACGGATGTTTATGTGGCAGAGTCTTTACAATTGCGCGTAGAAAAATTAGTTTCCATGAGAGGAGAAGCGGCTTGTGCAACACAATTAGATATGATGCGCGTTTATATCAACGATGCTGCGGATAGAATTAATAAAAATGGAAAAGACGCTTTAAATTCTTTTGCTGAAGGGGATGAATTACGAATGATGATGATGGGATTGAAACGATTTACTAAGAACGAATCCTTCAACACGAAAGAAGCAAGAAGAAGAGTGGCGGATAAATTGATTGCAGAGAATAAGTATTGTTTTTGATTTTTTTGTTTAAAGTTTTAGGTTTAAAGTTTTCGAAGAAGCGGATATTAATAATTTGCGATTCTTTATTTAACCTTGAACATTAAACTTTGAACTCTTCATTCCCCAATCAAAAACCCCGCGGCCGTCTACAAGGTAACGACTCACGGGGCTTTCTTTCTAAAGGAGACCTTTATGCGTTGGAATGTTTAAAGTTTAATGTTTAAGGTTGTGGGAAATTTAACTCTTATTACAACATTGAACCTTGAACCTTGAACTATTTCCTACCAATTCGCAAAACTCAACTGCTTATCCTTATCATATTTCACTTGATATTCATAAGTCAATTTTTCGCTGGCACCTGCTTTTAATTTTGTTTTCCAAGTAAGGAAACCAGTTAATTCATTTAATCCTGCTTTTCCTTTGTCAATCATTTCTACTTTGATATCATCTACATTACTTACCGGAATTTGATCTTCAATAATCATATCCACATTATAGCCGTGCGTGTTTTTAATGTTGATTTCATACGCCAAACTTTTTACTTTATTTTCTCCCAACACTTTTTCTTTCTCTTTGTCTTTTTGTTTTTTACGAATAGCAGTGATGTTATTATCTCTTCCCATCGCCAAACGTAAAGTATCTTCCATCGACATGGGATCTATATAGCTTTGTCCAACATAAGTTCCATCATAATAAATGTTGGCTCTTGCGGGTAAAAGATTCAGGTCTTCCCAATCGGTGATATTGGCTACTAAAAACGCGTTCTTATCCATTTTCGGCACCAAAGCAAGAATATAGTCCGCTTTTAATGTTTCTTTCGCTATAGAAACCAAATGAGGTTCGTTATTTGATTTGATAGTGTACGCTAATTTAATTTCAAATTCTGCGTTCACCATATTTTGAATTTTACTGGTGAATTGTTCGGCAGTTAATGCTTGACCTTCATTGGCAGTAATTTTACTTTGCATGGCAGCAACACCACCATAAGCTACCGCAGCATCCTTTTCTGATTCACCTTTTTTATAATAGTCATCATAATATCCTTGTGAACGTTGATTATAATAATTAGGATCATAGTAAGAAATATACCATGTACTCATAATCGGTTTCGTTTGTTGTAGATAAGGATTGCTGCTAGATAAAGTCAAATACACATCTTTCCATTCTTCACCGGTGTTTTGAAAAACTTGTGCTTTGTAGCTTAGTTCAACAGGAGCATTTAGGTCTTTCGCTTTTAAATCATATGATGGAGTCCAACCGCATTGAGAAACTAAATAGGAAACTTCAATTTTACCAATAGCCATTTTTTCAGCACTCACCGAAACCACAATTTGATAATCGGGACCCTTGACAATTTGTGTCTTTAAATTATTGTTGTAGCTCCAATTATTCAAAGCATTCAATCGAGCAGACATCCCCGTTAATTTTTTATTCATAGAAGTTTCTTCTTTTTTCATATTGTAAAGATCCAGATTGATTTCTGTCATTTTCGCATGAAAATATTCCATTGCATCTTTTAATAAGGCAATACTATCATTTACTTTTCCGATACCTTTAACGGTTCCGTTATTCATCAACATGGTTTTTTCCATTTGGCGAATTTCCATTTTCGTGTGCACTTCATTTAATTTAGATTGTTGCACTTCGATAGAATCGGTAAGCAATCTGATTTTTTTCAAAACATCTGCAGGAATTTGTTGCGGATCATTCACCACAGGGTCGGGTTGTGGATAAAACACATTATATTTTACATCGAGAATAGTGAATTCACCCACACCACGTGCTTGCAAACTATTTGCATCCACATAGGGAGAAACGCCATTAAACACGATTTCACTCACACCTGGTTGAACGGTGAAGTTTCCTTCTCTTAATAATTGCGCTCCATTTAAGAAGACAGTTACTTTTTTAATTTTGGTATTATCCAACTCAATCGAAGCATTCGATTGAATCGCCATGTTATAGGCATTCGAAGACAATAGCCAATACAGCATTAACGTTTTCATAGCTAATAGTTTTTTATTTTTCGTTATTAATTTTTCGTTATTGCAGTCCTCCTTTAGAATAGAATAAGAATGCGCCAAATTCATTCAGGACCACTAAATATCACAATTCTATTGATTTCGCTGGCCTAGCGTTAGCCTCAGAATTGGTTATTTGAGAGTCTGTACAGCCAAAAAAGGGAAAGGTTCAATCAGCTTGTAAATTTTTTTAGGATAATAAAAAAGGGCCTTGTTTATATTCAAGACCCTTTTAATTTTTTTGAATGGATTTAATTAAACCCCAATCTTCTTTCCATCTCTGCACTCAGTTTAGGTAGTTTATTTCTCTCAACCAAGAAACTCGTTAGCGCAGCCAAATCTTTATAGATATAATGTTTATCTAATGCGCCTTTTAAATATTCTTTTCCTGTGCTTCCTCCGGTTCCAGTGCGCATTCCAATGATGCGATGCACCATATTCATATGACGGAATCTCCAGGTAGATAGTAATTCATCAATTTCTAAAAGATTATTCAGCAAACGGAAAGGAAAGGCCATCATTGGGTATCCACGATACAACATGATGAACATCGCTGCGCGAGCTGCTTTCGGAGATAAACTTCTTTCTTCTCCTCCGCCATTGATGAAAATCTCATCAAAGAATTTCATATTTTGTTTTTCGCCTTCTACCAAACTCTTTTCATAAATTCCTCTGTATTCACTCCAGAAAACAGGTAAATCTTTTTCTGTTGGAAATTGCGTATTGAAATTTTTCCAATTCTGATTCTCCTCGAAGAAAGGCATTCTTTCTAACCAAGCATTTACTAATTGTAAAACAGAAGGTGAACTTTCAACATCGCGAATTAATTTACGATGCTCTTCACGCAATTGTGAAATATAATATTCTTGTCCGAAACGATTTTGATATTTCAATCCTAATTTCGCCTCCATAATTTTAAATTGCCAGCTTTGAAATCCAGATGCAGGACGCAATAGATCTCTAAAATCTAAAAAGTCCATTGGCGTCATTGTTTCCATTACATCAATTTGTTGAACGAGTAATTTTAAGATAGTGCAAATTCTATCCTGACGATGCACCACCGTTTGCAATCCATGTGAATTATCGTTCACCGGCTTACTCATGATTTCTCCAATAGAATCAATCTCAAATAAAATTTGTTTAAACCAAAGTTCATAGGCTTGATGAATGATGATGAACAGCATTTCATCGTGCGCTTCTACTTTGTGCTTATCGCTTTCGCAATCTTGTGCGTTTAATAATTTATCTAGCTGAAGATAATCGCTATAGTGTACGCCTCCGTTTTCCATGGTAGATTTTTTTTGTAAATGTAGTTTTTTTTTCAGCCACGAATTACGCGAATTGCACTAATTTTTTATTGTCTTCGACAATTGTTTTCACGAATTGAAGAAAATTGAATAAAGAGTGACAAATATGATATAAATCATGAAATTGAATTTTTTGAATTAATTACCGATAGTAATAATTTGTGTTTGTCTGCGTTTTTCTTCATTCGTGCAATTCGCGACTGAATTTTTTTACCGAATCACTTATGATACTCCACCAATTTCTCCCCCGGTGATGGTATAATCGTATCTACCTGAATATTTTTCGATTTGCAAATTTCCATCACTATTTCCTGAAAATAAAAAGCAATCGATCCATTAAAACTCACAGGTAATTTTGATTTTTCATAGAGAGGGATGATATGATGATCGAACAATTCCATCAATGAATCCTTGACAATTTTTTTGCAATATACGCTATCCATATGTTCAGCAGCAAATAAAGCAAAGGAAGCTAAATATCTATTTGGGAACTCACTTCTATAAACTGATTCGATCACATTTTCTCGTGTCAATGAAAATTGAAGAACAAATTTTTCAAATAAATCAGCGGGCATTTTACCCGTAAAAAAGTCATTCAATAATTTTTTTCCAATATGATTGCCGCTTCCCTCATCTCCTAAAATATATCCTAAGGAAGGACGTATTTGCTCAATTTCCTTTCCATTGTATTGACAAACGGAAGAACCAGTTCCAATAATAGCCACAATTCCTTTTTTATTTCCACAGCAAGCATGAGCAGCCGCCAATAAATCACTAGCAACATTTATTTTGGCTTGTGGAAATATTTTGCTGAGGGCCGATCTCATTTTCACTTTTTGCACTTCTCCACTGCATCCAGCTCCATAAAAAAACAATTGCGAAACATTCTGTTTAAAATTTTCTGGCAATTCTATTTCTATGATTTTAATCAGATTTTCTTCTGAAATAAACAAAGGATGCAAACCTTGTGTTACTGCAATTTTTAGCTCTTCGTTTAATAAATTTTTAGAACTTTCATTGGAGAAAATCCATTCGGTTTTAGTAGAACCACTATCTGCAATTAGTATCATGATGGATTAAAGATAGTAAAATACCTTATTTATGGTATTGTCCAAATGACTTGACAAGCCTAGTTTTGTCACATAATTTAAAATCAGTCTAAATAATAGGATATGACAATCAAGTATTTACTTTTATTTTTCGTCCTTATCCTCACAGCTTCAGGTTGTAAAAAAGAACCAGATTTTATTGAAGACACAGAAGAACCCCAAGCTCCCACCACTTATAATTTTGCGAATGTAAGTTATTCAGGCCAAACCACACGAATGGCAATGCTCACAGAAATGGTTACATTAATGAAAACGGGTAACACTTCTGGAGTGAATGTAGATGCTTCTATTTTGAAAAATATGTTTCGCAATTCAGGAAATCCATTTACAGATGTGAATTTAAATACAAGTGGAAAACAACTCATCAATAAATGTTTTTATCTAGACACCACTTATTATTTGAATTATATGGATTCACTTCAGTCTATAAGCACAAGTTCATTAGCTGGAAGTAACGGAGTAGCTGGTGTAGTTGTAAGTACCACAGATAATACAAAAAAATATTTGTTCAACGAGAGAGGATTAGAAATTACTCAAATTCTAGAAAAAGGAATTATGGGTAGTGTTTTTTATTATCAAGCACTCGCTTATTATTTAACGGATGATCAAATTGGCGCTACCGTTGATAATTCAACCGTTGTTTCAGGAGAAGGAACTGCTATGGAACATCACTGGGATGAAGCTTTCGGATATTTAGGAGTGCCCATAGATTTTCCTACTAATACAACAGGAATTATTTATTGGGGCAAATATTCAAATACCGTAAATTCTGTTTTGAATACCAACTCAACATTAATGAATGCATTTTTAGTAGGAAGATTTTCAATATCAGCTGGTGATATGGCCACTAAATTTACTCAACGCGACATTATAAGAACTACTTGGGAAAAAGTTTGTGCCGCTTCTGTCATTCATTATTACAATGAAGCATTGACTAATTTTACAGATGATGCATTGCGTAACCACACTTTATCAGAAGCATTAGCATTTTTAAAATGTTTGAAATATTCTCCAGTGAAAATAATGACCAATTTAGAAATCGTTCAGATTGAAGCAATGATTGGAAATAATTTTTACAATGTCACCATCAACGGAATCAACAATGCAAAAGATGCATTAAGCACGATTTATAGTTTAGATTCAGTAAAAGATAATTTATAACCATGTTAAAAGGAAATTTTGCCTATTTATTAATAGTCGCTTCATTAATGATGTTGGTTTCTTGCCGTCCAGACGAAGAAGAGCTTCCAGCTGCTGAGTTCGATCGTTCAGCTATGTTACAGAATTATGGTGATAATGTTATTCTGCCAAATTACAAAAGATTGTCTCAATCATTAGATACGCTTTCAAATTTAAAAGATGTATTTATTGCTTCGCCTACCCAGCTAAATTTAGCTAATCTTCGTCAAGGTTTAAAAAATTCTTGGATCAATTGGATGTACTGTTCTTCTTTTGAAATTGGACCTGCTTCAACTGTTTTGCTTCGCCAAACGATTAATACTTTTCCAACGGATACTGTACAAATAAATTCAAATATTTCATTAGGCACGTATACTTTTGGATCAGCAGCAAATATTGACGCTGCAGGATTTCCTACTTTAGATTTTCTATTGTTCGGAACAGGATCTAATGACGCCGAAATATTAAACGCTTTTACCGTTGATTTGTATTTTGCCAATAGAAAAACCTATTTGAACGATGTGGTGGAATATATTGAATCAAATTTAGATGCAGTTTATAATGCTTGGATTTCTACGGGTGGAAATTATATTTCTACTTTCAAAAACGCAACAGGAACAGATGTAGGAAGTTCTACTGGTATGTTGGTAAATGATTTAAATTTTGATTATGAGAATTTGAAAAACTTTAGAATTGGAATTCCATTAGGAAAACAAACTTTAGATATTGCTTTGCCAGAAAAAGTGGAAGTGTTGTATGGTAAATATGCATCCGAACTTTCGCGTCATTCTATTCGAAATATTGAAAATATTTATTTAGGAAGATCTCGATCGGGAAATGATGGACAAGGTCTTGATGACTATCTTGCTTTTATCAATGCTAATTATAATGGTGGCTCATTAAATGATGCTTTAAAATCAAGATTGACACAGGTGAGAATGGCTTTAGATGCAATGCCAAATGATTTGGGAGATGCAGTGGTAAATAATTCGACACCCGTAAATGATGCCTATTTAAAAATTGTTCAAGCATTGGTTTTATTAAAAACAGATATGCCATCTGCATTGGGTATTTTGATTACGTATCAAGATAATGATGGGGATTGATTTAATTAGCGGATGAATAAATTAGCGAATGAAAGACTTTTCCAACTCGAATTTTTGTCTTTCCTCCCTCTCCTTTGGAGAGGGTCGGGGTGAGGCTGTATTTCTAGAATTTTGAATTTCTCCCGTTATATAAATTCCACCACCAGCATCGCTCCACTTGCGATGTTTCGTGTTTTATTTGGATTTATGATGTGTGTAAGTATTGCCCGTTTTTATCTCAATGGATGGATTGACGATTTATATGTAATGCCGAAATTTTATTTTACTTATCTCGGTTTCGAATGGGTAAAGCCATTGGGCGAAGCGGGTATGTATTTCATCTTTGCTTTGATTTTTATTTCCTCTCTTTTTATTATGTTAGGATTTTTGTATCGTGTTTCTGCATTGCTTTTTTTCTTATCATTTACTTATGTAGAATTGATTGATAAAACGAATTATCTTAACCATTATTATTTTATTAGTATTGTCGGATTTCTTCTAGTATTTCTTCCTGCTCATCGCTATTTTTCTGTAGACTCAAAATTATTTCCATCCATAAAAGTTACTCATGTTCCTCGTTGGACAATAGATTCTATCAAACTTCAATTGGGAATCGTTTATTTTTTTGCTGGTGTTGCTAAATTAAATTACGATTGGTTATTCGAAGCGATGCCACTCAAATTATGGTTGCCAGCTCGTGCAGGAGATATGCCTGTTGTTGGTTTTTTAATGGACGAAGTTTGGATGGCTTATCTTTTTTCTTGGTTCGGTTGTATTTACGATTTGTTGATTCCCTTTTTCTTGTTAAGTAAAAAGTATCGTCCCTATGCTTATTTTTTGGTAATCGTATTCCATGTTCTCACTTGGTCACTCTTCCATATCGGAATGTTCCCATTTATTATGATTATTTCTACTCTCATTTTCTTTGATACCGAATTTCATCAGAAAATAATTGATAAGTTTTTGTCGATTGGTATCACGAAAAACGAAAAACGAAAAACGAAAGTCTTGCATCCATCTTTCGTCTCCAAACTAATCCTCCCATTATTCATTATTCATTTTACATTTCAATTAATTCTTCCTTTCCGCTATCTCCTTTATCCCGAAAAACTTTTTTGGACAGAAGAAGGGTTTCGTTTTTCATGGAGAGTAATGTTAATGGAAAAGGGTGGAGTGGCTATTTTTAAAGTAGGTGATTCATCATTTTCTGGCGAAATAGAAATTATGAATTCGGATTATCTCACGCCTATTCAAGAAAAAATGATGTCCACACAACCCGATATGATTTTGCAATTTGCACATCACCTTAGGAATGATTATAAAGGAAAAACAATTGAGGTGCATGGAAAAAAATTTACGTTCAATGATCCAATTGTAAAAGTCGAATCTTATGTTACTTTAAATGGATCTGGAACTCGACCTTTTATTAATCCAGATGTAAATTTAGCTAAACTTGATTATAATCTCCAACACCGTGATTGGATTTTGCCTTATAAAGAATGAGAAATCTAATCACCATATTGTTTTTCTTATTTTTTACTTTGGGATATTCTCAAAGACCAATTCACACTGTTTATTTCTCAATTAGGGATGCTACTACAAATGTTGTTTTGGAAGGAGTTGAAATTAAAATTTATGAATTGACATTATCTAATTTTACCAATAAAGAAGGTTCTGCAGAGTTAAAATTGGAAGAAGATATTTATCAAATGATAATTTTTAAAGAAGGTTACCGAATGATTAAGGAGGAATTAATTGTTAAAGGTGATTTGGTTTTGAAATTTAGGTTAGATAAATTAGAAAACAATTTAAAGCCGATAGAAATTATTGCTTTAGCAGACCATTCATTTTCTAATGATCGTTTAAATAATGTAGAAGGAACTTCTATTTATGCGGGTAAGAAAAATGATGTTATTTTAATGGATAAAATAAATGCGAATCTTGCAACCAATAATCCACGTCAAATTTTTGCTAAAGTGGCAGGGTTAAATATTTGGGAAAGTGATGCTGCGGGATTGCAAATGGGAATTGGTGGAAGAGGATTAAGTCCCAATCGTACTTCTAATTTTAATACTCGTCAAAATGGGTATGATATGGCGGCAGATGCGCTTGGGTATCCAGAAAGTTATTATACTCCGCCTAGCGAATCGATTGATAGAATTGAAGTAATTCGTGGAGCATCATCACTTCAATACGGATCACAATTTGGCGGAGTAGTAAATTTTGTTTCTAAAAAAGGAACCAAAGAAAAGCCATTTGAATTTTTGTCTCGACAAACTTTAGGTTCATTTGGTTTATACAACACTTTCAATTCCGTTGGAGGAACAATAAAAAACAGATTAAATTATTATACGTTTTATCAATACAAAAAAGGAAATGGTTGGCGAGAAAATTCAGATTTCAATCAACAAACTGCCTATGCAGCTTTGCGATATTCAATCAATGAAAATGTGGAAATTTCGGGTGACTATACACGTATGACTTATCTTGCGCATCAACCAGGTGGATTATCCGATCAAATGTTTTTGCAAAATCCGCAACAAAGTATTCGAGATCGAAATTGGTTTAAAGTAAATTGGAATTTATTTTCTCTCTCTTTAAATTATAAAATTAGTTCTAAATCGGAATTGAATATTCGCAATTATGGTTTGGTGGCTTCAAGATTAGCATTAGGATTTTTAGGAAGCATTAATCGTGCGGATCCATTGCAGGAAAGAGAATTGATTTCGGGTTTTTTCAAAAATTTTGGAAATGAAACTCGTTTTCTTACACGATATAAATTAAAAAAATCAATGGGCGTATTTTTAGTTGGAACTCGATATTACCAAGGAAAAACGGCAACTCAGCAAGGTTTAGCTTCTAATGGTTTCGATGCTGATTTCCGTTATTTAAATCCCACTAATTTGGAAAATTCTGATTATACTTTTCCCAGTAAAAATTGGGCGGCATTTGTAGAAAATATTTTTTACATCAATGAAAAATGGAGCGTAACTCCGGGATTTCGTTTTGAGAATATCCAAACGGCTTCTGGTGGTTATTATAAAATTAGAAATACTGATTTGGCAGGTAATGTAATTTATGAAGAAACAATAGAAACTACCAGTCAATATAAACGAAATGTTCCATTGGCTGGAATTGGATTTAGTTATAAAAAATCGATCGTTTTTGAA
>JBIPLT010000190.1:0-6058 GCA_044368255.1 Flavobacteriales bacterium | reverse complement strand
AAAAAGGATAAGTAAATTGAATAAATCTAGCGATACATTTGGCAGTAAGATATTTGCAGATGGTTTTTGCACCTTAGATCATACTCCGTTTGGGGTCACACTTACCAATAGAAATTTCAATAGTGCAGACTATCGATATGGCTTCCAAAATCAAGAACGAGATGATGAAATGAAAGGCGAAGGGAATTCTGTTAATTTTACTTATCGAATGCATGATACTAGATTAGGAAGATTTTTTGCAGTAGATCCGTTAGCCTCTCAATTCTCGTATAATTCACCATATGCATTTAGTGAAAATAAAGTAATTGAAGCAGTTGAAATGGAAGGATTAGAAGTAGTTTACACTAAGAATATTAGATCTGATGGTTACACCGTCATAACAATTACGGCAGATATTCAAATTCGAAACTCTTCTTCGGAGGTACATACTCTTTCGATACAAGAATTAAAAACCTATGCTAAAGCTGCAAAAAAAGGAATAGAAGAAAAGTTTTCTCTAACTGATACTGAAAATAAGATTATTTACAATACTAAAGTAAATTTGCAATACAGTAAAGAAGTTGATCCAACAGATGGATATGAAGAAGATGCTGAATCTTTTTCAATTCAATTTACAAGAGATCCTAGTACAAATGTAACAGGTGATATTGGTAATACACAAAAAAATAACTTTGTTGTTGCTGTAACCAAAGGCTCAGACCCACTTAACTTAAAAAGTCTAATTAATTTAGAGACTAGTTTGGTTAGTAGGGTGGCAGCACATGAATTTGGTCATACAGTCGGATTGTTACATAAGGAAGATGAAATGTATAAAGTTGATGAACTAAGACCATGGTATAATCAAACGATAGATTATGATGCAAGCGTTAATCAAATGGAATATGGAAGTCAGACTGAAGTTCTTCCCGAACAAATGAAAGCGGTAATTGCAACTATTAATTTTGATAAAAACGCAAAGGTAGAAGCTTCATCTAAAGGAATTGAATCTGTAAAAAAAGTAATCAAAAAATAAATTTTGGTAAAAATATTAAATACTAGTATAATCATCCAGTTAAGTTCAGGATTAATTGTTTTGATAGCGTTTACTTTTACTTCGTGCAGTAATACATGTAAAAACAATAGTGTTGCTGAAAAACCATTTAAGGAAAACTATCAGTACTATTTTACTTATGATGCTACCTTTTATACAGACGAGGATAGCATATTTCCAAAAATGATAATTTTTACAAAGGATTATAAAGATGATACTATTAAATTGCTACTAAAAAACAAAGTGATTTTTCAAAATATTATTTCAACGAATTACTCGAATGGCGTGGCTGATCAAATTATCTTGGATAGCATTATTGATAGAAGTTTCTTTGATGCAAATTATAAAGATTTGGTAATAGGAATTAATAAGGATTGTAGAATTTCATTGGATACATTGGGGCAATATAAGTTTTATTATATAGCTAAAGTTAAAAGGCTGATACATGTTGACCACACCAATTTTTATAAAATACTTTATTAAATAAGTGATAGATACCTCTAGTTTTCTAGAATTTGTAATTCATATTTACTCCAAAATATAAATTGATAGATAAAATAGTAACATTGATAATTGAAATCCCCGTCTCATATATCACAATATCCATTTTCCCCGTTTGGGGTGACACTTACTAATAGAAATTTCACCTCAGAAAATTACCGTTATGGGTTTAATGGGATGGAGAAGACAGACGAGGTTTCTGGAGCAGGAAACAGTTATACAGCCGAGTTTTGGCAGTATGACCCTCGTATTGGTAGACGGTGGAATATTGACCCCGTGTTGAAAGTTTGGGAAAGTCCATATGCTACTTTTAATAATAACCCTATTTTAATTTCAGATGTAAAAGGTGATGATGGGGAACCTGTAATTATAAACGCAAATCAAGTTTGGAATTATGCCATTGAATTAAAAAGTTACGCTATAACAATTGAAGAATCAAAAGACAGAATGGCTAAATTTCACAATAATATTAAAGAACTCGAAAAAGAAATAGATAAAGTTAAACATGCACAAGCAATGTCAGAATCTGCTGCAGAAGCAGGAGGTATTGCATCTTGGTTAAACCCTAAAAATTGGTTAGGTAAAGCGTTCAACGCTACAGTAGCGCCAATAATAGACGGCTTAGAAGCTGATGTTGAGTTATTAAAAATGAAATATAATGTTGAAGTTGAATTTACAAACGATATGATTGATAAGTATGAGTATTTTCTAGCTAGATTTGACGCTTCATTAGAGGAAGCGGACGGTCTATTTACTCCATGCTTTAAACAATTTGAATTATGGCATTATAAAGTAGAACCTTCTACTGAAAACAGTGAGATTAATAGTCAATACAGTTATAAAATAAATGATAAAACCTATAGTTTCGGACAGGATGTGCCTAAATCAACCCAACATCATTTTGAATTGAATTCCTTTGAAAAATTTGATAAACTTGAAATTGATTTAGTTCCTGAATTTATTGAAGATGCAATTGAAATTAGAAAAATTAAAAAATAAATTATGAAAAAAATAACAGTTATTGGATTGGTTCTATTTTTATTTGCATGCCAAAATTCAGATAATAAACAAGATTCTGGTTCAAATGAAACACCTAGTAAGACGGATAAATTGCTTGATAGTAATGAACGTTTGATTAAGGAACTTCATAATGATTATCGTAAAGCAGATTCTATAGCAAAAATTTTGGAATCAATACCGCTCGAGAAGAAATAGTACTAATTCATATTTATCACTTTCATCTTAAAACCTTCAATTTTCGAGTTTTTTTGTTTGTAATTCCTCAATTTTGTTTTGCTTAAAAAATTATACAGTAAAGATTTCGGATTGTTAGCAGGGCTTAAGAACCACCGAAAAACCCCATTTTTAGCCGCTTTAAGACATTATTTGATCAAATCTGGAAGCAAGCCAGTGTTTTGAAGATTGAAGATTAGAAATCAAAAAATTGGGTTAAAAGTCTGGCTCAAACAAAACTCGATGAATTACACATTTGATTATCAATAATTTAATCAATATAGAGGTGCTAATACCATTATCTGGTAAGAAAAATTATAGAGAGGTTAGCATCGTGCCTCTTTGCTGAATATATTGTCGGATGCATCTACTCTTTATACCTCTTTTTGCGTTGCAGATACGTTTTATCGAGTAAGGTGATTAATTGAAACGTGTCTATTTCTTTTGCGCCTTTTTTTGTAAGCAGTACAATTGTTATGCTATCATTTACGCGATAACTTTTCTTCTCTTCATCATATCTCGTAAAAGTTTCTATTGCATGAATAAAACTTGTATTACCATTTTTGATTTCATAAAGTTTCAATGTATTCGAGGCAGTAGCGTTACCTGCATACGATGTTACTTTGTAAATGATACCTGTTTTATGATTCGTGATTTGCACCAATTCTATTTCATCCTTTTCAAAAATTCCGCCAGTGGCAAAAAAAGAAACAAAATAAATAGTAGGAATAATAACAATGATTGCTAGTAGTATGACCATTGTTACTTTTAATTTCTTGTTCATATTATTCTCCCTCTAAAGTCTCTTGATTATTATCGAAATATTTAAACCCTGCTTTAATCCATCGCTGATCTCTCGGGTCATCACCATAAGGCGGAAGCATTACAGAAGTCGTTCTATTTACAATTAACCCACTTGGCAATTCTACTTCATAGGTAGCAGTGAGATAATTTTGCCATTCAGGTTTTGATGTTCCGCTATTCATTTGTGCACTCCCTGCTTCTACTAATAATAGTTTCTCGCTAAAAATAAAACCATACGCTTTACCAACTACACCGTAATGATGATTTCCTATATCTTGCGCCTCCATTTTATCACCTTCAAATTCAAATTGCGTTTGTGCAATTTCACCGTTATTTGCCATCTTATTTGCTAGGCCATAGATAGTTTTTTCATTGGATTTATAATCCCAATCACCACCAGATTTTACTTTATCACGGAATGTCCAAGGACTCCATATTTTATCAGCTTCCTTTGCATTTTGTTTTAGCAAATTCTTATAAATTTTATTTACGTTAACAGTTTTCCCTAATTCACCTAATTTCGTCATCTTACCTCCCTGTAATGTATAAACAAAATTATCTGTCTTATCATTTCGAGTAATCGTTCCTTTGTTATCAACGACAATTGTATCCCCTTTTGGGTCACTGAACCAAATAGGATTATTAGCAAATGTTGCATAACTGCTTATTGATGGGTTTGGTTTCGGATCCAAATTCCATCTTCTTCCTGCTCTCGAATCATACATCCAGAATTCAGCAGTGTAATGAGAATTATTTCCTGTAATTTCTGTTTGTTTTTCTTGTCCGTTAAATCCGTAACGGTAACTTGAAGAAGTGAAATTTCTATTGGTAAGCGTTACCCCAAACGGAGAAAATTTATTTTGTACTATGTGGAAGGGGGATTTCAATTAATAATGTTACTATTTTATTTTTACTTTTCATTTTCAAATTTTGTTGTCATACGGATTATTCATTTCGCTCATGAGAAAAATTACAAATCCGCGCAAACATCAGTGGTGGTAAATCCGCACCATCGGGTTTCTACTTAATCATTTCTATAAAAGAACAAAATTGCTTATCAAATTTCCATTCTTTGAATATTAAACGGTGATTCAATTCTCCTTCAGATTCAAATCTAAAGGAAACATAAAGCGAAATATAAACATCATCAGTCTCATGCATTTTTCCAAGTAAATCATTTAATTCATATTCCTTTAACAAATCAAAAGTGATATTAGTCGACATTTTACTCAATAAAAAGGTTTCACAATCATTATTAATATCCCCGTTAATATTTGATAGACTTTTAGTAATTGGAGGGCTTATTTTTTTGTCTCCCAAATTGTAAACTTCTAAAAAAATAGTAAACTCTCCATTTACAGTAATATTTGGTGCTAAACATTTATCAAAAACAATGGTTGTATCACTATTATTTGTAAACATTACATTTATTTCAAAGTTCTCTTTAGGTAAGAACTTGGTTACGCTTACAGAACTAGTTATCTTCTGTGAATTTAGAGTGAAGGGGATAATTATTAAGCAACAAAAAATTAAATATATCTTCATAAATAAAATTATTTTTTATCTGTTCCATCTGGATTAAAGTTTAAATCTTTTTTCATATCAACGTTATTAAGATAATAACCTAGATCATCCATCATTTTATTTTTAAAATCAGGCGACATATCTGAAAATCCTTTATTATCTAAACCAATTTGAATTGAATATGATGTCGCTTCATTTAAATCTTTATTGATTGGAGTTAAATATATAGGCATTTCCATAAAAGTACCATCCATCATTTCAGTCGGCTCGGTCTCGCCAGTGGTAATATTAGAAAGATAAGGAAAGTTATTATAAATACGATTTCTTTCATGTGACTTTTCATGAAACATAATTGACAATAATCCTCCTGCTTTATTCTCAGTAATAAAGGCACCCTCTCCAATAGTCATGATTCCTTCTTCATCCATTACACCATAAGCAAAATTACCTTCACTATATTTAAGCGAATTTTCTTCTTTGATTCTCATACTATATGGAATTGCCATAAAATCGCGAATTTCATTACTCTTTTCTTTATAAATAGCTTCTGCGGCAAGAAGTTTTATTTCTGGTTTCAATGTATATGCCGCACCGTTAATTAACTCTTCAGCTTCATCTGGGTTTAAGGGTTCAAATTCTAGTCCCTCTAATTCAATTCCATCAATCAGCCTATTTTCGGAAAAAACATATGTAGAATTATGAGGATATTTTTCTGCTAACGGATCCACTGCAAAAAATCTCCCTAGCCTCGGGTCATGCATTCTGTATTTAAAATTCACAGAATTTCCTTCGCCTTTCATTTCATCATCACGTTCTTGATTTTGGAAGCCGTATCGGTAGTCTGAACTATTGTAATTTCTATTGGTAAGTGTGACCCCAAACGGAGAAAATGGTTTTTGCGATATTTGGGAGGGGGATTTCAATTTTTAAAGTTACTATTTTATTTTTACTTATGAATTTCAAATT
>JBIPLT010000189.1:0-6061 GCA_044368255.1 Flavobacteriales bacterium | reverse complement strand
ATTATGACTTATATTTACCTGAAGTTATGAGTTATTCTGATTATTATCCTTTCCTAATGAAAATGCCTGGCAGAAATGATAATTCTGCTGGTTACCGCTATCAGGGACAGGGACAAGAGGAGGACAATGAATTTACAGAGGCAATGCTTGTATTTGAATACAGAGTGCATGACCCGAGGATTGGAAGGTTTTTGAGTGTGGATCCGCTTAGGAAGGATTATCCACATAACTCACCATATGCTTTTTCTGAGAATAGACTTATTGATGCTATTGAATTAGAAGGGTTAGAATTGTTTTTAGTACATGGAACAAAGGAAATAGAAATTAGTGGTTTCCCAATTGATATGGGTGCTGCCTTATTTCAAGATAATGGAGTATTAGAAAATGACTTGCAAGATTTTTTTAAAAACTCGTCTCAAAATATCTTTGAATGGAGTGGTAAAAATAATGATGGTGAAAGGTTAAAAGCAGGATCAAACTTGGCAGGTAAAATTTCTGCTTATAGAGTGAAAGGTGAGCCAATAGCAATCATAGGTCATAGTCATGGTGGAAATGTTGCAATGGAAGCAGCGAGACAATTAATTGATTATTTTGGAGTAGATCCAAAAGATATTACTGTTGTTCTTATTAACACACCAAGCCAATCAGACATTAATTATGATATAGGTATTGAAATGTACACAGTAGATGCTGTTGGTGATTTAGTTCAAAAATTTGGAAGTGATAGTTGGCTTGGAGATGGAACTATAGAAAATGGAGCAAATACAATAGTTTATGAAGATCAAATTGAGAGTGATGATGTAGGTGATGATCTTCAATCACAAGGATATGCAGCACTCAATCATGCAGGACTTGATAAAAAAAATTATAAAGGTTGGTTACCAGATTTAAAAAATTGGATTAATAAACAACGTAATCCTCAACCCAGAAAACCAAGCGGCACTTCAACAAATGATCCAAAAGAGATTATTGAAGCTGGAAATGATAGTTCAAAAGACAACACTAACATTCAAACTAAACCAATTCCTGAGAAGAAAAAATGAGAATATATATAATTATTGCAATGCTTTTTACATTAATATATGGTTGCGTTCCAAAACCAACAAGTAATATTCAATGTGATGGATTTAAATTTGAATATATCAACAATGATACGTTGCGGTTTAAAACTGATTTAAAATATACAAATTCCATTGGCGATACTAGTATTTATAAATTCAAAATATTTAATCCTGATGAAGATTATGACTGTACAAATAGTTTTGTGAATCATTGTTATTGTGATTCTAAACTAGAGATTATATATGCAAATGAAATTACAGAAGATGAATTGACTTATCTATTCTATTACTCGGGAGATTCAAAAAGTATACATTCCGCCATATACAAATTTAAAGGAATTATGTATTTTTTTGATAAAGAATATAATGGAATAAATTATGAATCAATTATCAATATTGAAGATTCTTTAATATTTGAAAATAAAAAAATAAAAAAAATTTATATTGACGAGGGTCATTTTGATAGATTCGTTGATGATTCTAACGTTGTTTGGAAAAGAATTAAATAAGTAGAATAACAAATTCTCATTTTTCCTTTAAACCCCTTAATTTCTGAGGGGTTTTTCATTGGTAAAAATCGATAATTTAGTCACCTCCAAAACGGAGCTGGTTTTCACTCTCTTGGCCTCAAAAGATATGAGCTCACCAACCACCTCGGAAACGTGCTCGAAGTGGTCTCAGATCGCAAATTAGGGCAGCTTTTATACACCTACTCGGCTGTTGCCTCTGGAACGCATGTTTACAACGCTCAGAGCAACGAATACATCTATGTGGGTACTGGTGGCACACATAATCAATCTGGAAGCACCACTGAAGTGAATTATGACTTATATTTACCTGAAGTTATGAGTTATTCTGATTATTATCCTTTTTTAATGGAAATGCCTAACAGAAATGACAACTCTGCTGGATACCGCTATCAAGGCCAAGGACAAGAAGAGGATAATGAATTTACAGAGGGAATGTTGGCATTTGAGTATAGAGTGCATGACCCGAGGATTGGGAGGTTTTTAAGTGTGGATCCGTTGAGGAATAAATATCCATATAACTCTCCGTATGCGTTTAGTGAGAATAGAGTTATTGATGGAATTGAACTGGAAGGACGAGAATACCTTAGTGTTAAGGATGAAAATATTGATTGCCAGCAAGAAAATGCAGATGGAACCTTTTCTGTTTCTTTAGGTAAACATGAGTTTACTGGTGTAACAAAAGAAACAATTGAAGGAAAAGAATTTTTCAACTTAAAAAGAGATATGTATTTTGGTAACAATGGATGGTCTAAATCTGGAGGATTAAAGAAAGAGAAGAAAACAGATGACATGATGCCAATAGACAACGCATTTGCCTATGATGTATTTGTAAATAAAGTATGGCCTGAAATGACTGGTGCCGTTATGAGTAAAAAACAGGAACTTACTCTTCAAGCGGGTTGTGTTGGAGTTACTTCTTCTTTTCTTGGTATAGAGGGCTATCCAAGTAACAGTAATGCATATGCTACATTTGAGCAGGCCAAAAGTAAAAAGGCGCAAATGGAATTGGAAAATCCAGACGCAAATGTTGTAATATATTCAATTAGGTTTTATACTGCAGATGATACAAAGTATTTGCCGGATGCCAGTGGGAATGTTGATATGGGAGATTGGAGCATGAAGGAACGTAGATCAATCCAGTATGGTGGTATCACACATAACTTATTTAACTATGACTTTGGATATCTCGATGAAGGTTCGGGATATTGGTGGCATGCAAATGAAGCTTATCCTGATATGACTGTATTAAAAGGCACATTGTATGATTTTTCAAAGAGTCTGCCAGATTTTAACCGTCAGGTGTTTGCAGTAGATTATTCAACTTTGCCTAAAAAGTGAAATTAAAAACAGAACATGAAGAAACTTAAATTAACGGTCATTATTTGCGTTGTATTACTTCTGATAAACTCATGTAGTTCACAAAATAAAATCAGGACCAAAGGAATGACATATGATAGTAAGGGAGGTGCGTTATTTATCACCAAAAAGGATCTTTATTATCTTGATGGTCTAACCGAATGGCCTGAAAAATATAAGAATAAAAAAGTTTTAGTAAAGGGTGAATTATTTGTATATCGTGATACTTCCAAAATTGATATGAGTTCTAAGCAAATACCTCAATATTCCGATAGTATCAAGAATATCATTAAATCTCCGAAATTTAGACGCTCGCCTTTATTTATCTTCCCAAAAAAATATAGGTTGTAAGTGTAGTCCTGTAACAGATTATCACTTTTGCTTCAAAACCCCTTGATTTCCGAAGGGTTTTTCATTGAGAAAAATCAATAATTTAGTCACCTCCAAAACGGAGCTGGTTTTCACTCTCTTGGCCTCAAAAGATATGAGCTCACCAACCACCTCGGAAACGTGCTCGAAGTGGTCTCAGATCGCAAATTAGGGCAGCTTTTATACACTTACTCGGCTGTTACTTCAGGAACGCATATTTACAACGCTCAGAGCAACGAATACATCTTTGTGGGCACTGGTGGCACCCATAACCAATCTGGAAGCACTACAGAAGTAAATTACGATAGCTACAAGCCGGAAGTAATCACTTACAGCGACTATTATCCATTCCATATGCAGATGCCGGGAAGGTTTGATAATACCAACCCTTACCGCTATGGCGGTTCTAATGGCCAAGAGAAAGAAACTGAGATTACAAGTAGTCAATCACATTATAGCGCAGAGCACTGGATGTATGATTCGAGAATTGGAAGAAGATGGAATATTGATCCTGTTGATCAAATAAGTATAAGTAATTATTCTGTATTTGGCAATAATCCAATAATAATTGTTGATCTTAATGGCGCCACCCCAAAGTTCCTGTATTGGATTGTGAATGGATTTAGGAGGTTCCATAAAGATGTAAGTTATAGAGCAAACATAATACAAAGAATTGATAGGCTTGAGGATATGGTTGACGCAATTGATTTTGCGATTTCAGTTTATGGAGCAAATGAAAATTTAATAGTTAAGGGTAGCGCAGAAAAAATGTACCGTGATAATTATAATACAGAAATAAAACCGAAATTGCGGAATGATTCCTATACCGAACCAAGAAATCTTAACGAGCATGTTGCGATGCAAGCTGCAAAATCTGGGCAAGGCGAACCTACATCAATGACACCATACCTTAATTCAGAGGGCAAAATGGTAGACAAATATTCCTATAAACATGAGTTATCAAATGGAACTGAAATTGAAATTCATTATGAAGTTGAGATAGAAAGTAAAGAGAAAGCAAATTTTAAATTTATTGATCAAAATATTAGATCAGAAAATGATAAAATCAAAAATTCGTATAAGAAAAAATATGAAAATAAAGTCAAAAAAGATTATGAAAAAAAGGTAAAAGAACAAAAGGAAAGAATTAAAAAACACAAAAATCAGATTGAAAAATTAAAGAAAAAATTATAAGTATGAAAGTCAAGTTTTTAAAAGAAAAATTGGATTTATTAGGTCTGCAGTCAAAAGAAAAAGTAGTCTTGGAGCAAGAGTATTCCATCTATGGAATAGAAATAAAAAACAATATTACTTGGTTTTATATAGCATTAAATAGTAATTCATTTTATCCAAGTGTTCTAGAATCTCATTTTTTTAAAATAACTGATTCAAGTTTATCAAGATCATGGAGAATTAAAGTGTCGGAAAATAATGTAAAAATACTGCATCCAGATTGGTTGGATGCTCCTAATTTTATGAGATATTTTGTAGAAGGAGATATTGAAATAGACCCTAGTTTTTATAAGTTGTATTCCTTTCAACATTATAAATCTATAATTGATTTGGAATTACGATAAATTTAGTATTGTACCTGATTATGACTTTCACCTTAAACCCCTTGATTTACGAGGGGTTTTTATTTTCAACTTATTCGATTTATCTTGCAAAAAGCAAACAAAGTGCATTAAAAACGAAATTTAAGGGCTAAAAAAAAGTGCTGTTCCCCCTAGTGTATCAGATTATCACTTGCTAGTTTTTTACTTATGAGATGTCAATATTCATAATAGAAGTTTGTCTCAAATTGTATTTATTGAAAAAATGAGATATGTTTCACTTTTGATTCACTGAAATGGAGTAGGAGAGGAGTTGCCTATTCGGAATGAGATTTAAAGAAATCCTACTTAGATCATGGGGAGAAATTTGGTACGCAACATCCACATTATTGCCTCAAGTAAACACATAAAAAGTAGTCAACGGAAATGATTATTGTGATGTCACTTAAATATGTAGGCATATAAAGCTGAAGCTGCTCTAGGAGGAGAAAGTTTCATTGACCCAAGTAAGAATATTTATGCTCCAGCTAATGATCCTTTTGTTACAGCTCAATTAATTAAAAGTTTTATTGATAAAGAGCATAACAGAAAAGCGATAACAAACATATATTTTAGCCCTATTTCAACCAAAGCACAAGCGCTTGGATTTGCATTATACTCCTTATGGCAAAATAATATTCCTTCTTCAATAATTTTTCCATTTTGCCAACAGCATTTTTCAGATACAACAAAGGGTATTGGAAAAATATCCTTATACAAGGTCGAATTGCCTAAATTAAATTAGGTAGTCATGATTATTCCTAATAATTACTACCTCTAACTTAGGAATAAATTAAAAAGAATTTCTTTAATTCCTATTTTTGCATTTCCATCTTTAAAAATCTTAATAATTTTCATATTTTAATCTTCAATACCTCTCTCAATAAACTCAATAATCTCCTGTTTCTGTATAAACTTCTTCCTCCCCACTTTCGAAAAGGTTAATTCTCCTTTTTTTTCGAGTTCACGCATAGTGGTGTTTTGGTAGCCCAGAAATTTCATGGCTTGGTCTCGGGTAATCCAATCACCCATGGATTGGTTTTGTTCAAAGCCTTTTCTAAGCTCTGCAATTTGATAAGTCAGTTTCATTAACTCATCAGCAATTTTTTGATTTTCCATAACGGTTGTTTTTATTGGTTATGGAGCAAAGGAC
>JBIPLT010000188.1:0-6096 GCA_044368255.1 Flavobacteriales bacterium | reverse complement strand
CGATATGGATAATTGGACGCCATTTATGCCGAATGGATTTGATGGTGTAATGGCAGGAGTTTCGGCAGTATTTTTTGCTTATATCGGTTTTGATGCGGTCTCTACTTTAGCAGAAGAAAGTAAAAATCCACAACGAGATTTACCACGAGGAATGATTTATTCATTAGTTATTTGCACCGTACTTTATATTATTCTCGCTCTCATTTTAACTGGAATGGTTTCTTATAAATTATTAGGCGTTGATGATCCTTTAGCGGAAATTTTTGCTCAAAAAGAAATCAAATGGATGTTATGGATTGTTTCTATAGCAGCGGTTGTTGCCATGACTAGTGTAATGTTAGTTTTTCAAATGGGGCAACCAAGAATCTGGATGACGATGAGTCGCGATGGTTTGATGCCAAAAAGATTTAGTTCTATTCATCCTAAATATAAAACACCAGGATTTGCAACAATCGTAACAGGTTTTGTGGTGGGTGTTCCCTTATTTTTTACGAACTCCGATTTTATTCTTGATTTTACTAGTATCGGAACTTTGTTTGCATTCGTATTAGTTTGCGGAGGTGTTTTAATGCTTCCGCCGAAAGAAAAAGAAAAAGGTAAATTTCATTTACCGTATATCAATAGTAAATTTATTTTTCCAATTATTGCCGCACTCACCTTTATTTTGATCCAATGGAAATTCCCTGATTTTTTCAGTAATCTTTTTAAGGTTACTAGTGAAACTGCTGAAACAGCTATTCCCATGATTATCTTTTTTGTGGTATTAATTGTTCTTGCTATTTTCTCTTTCCTTAGAGAATTTTCATTGGTACCAGTGCTTGGTTTAGCTTCGTGTTGCTATTTATTGACAGGTATGGCTTGGTCGAATTGGAAATGGTTTTTTGTTTGGATGATCATCGGTTTGGTGATTTATTTCATATACGGATTTAAGAAAAGTAAATTAGCGAAAAATGAAAATTAAAATATTACTGCTTTTAGCCATTATTTCATTTTCTCAATGTAATTCTGAAAAAAAATCAGAGCAAAAGGAAAAAGAAAAGCAACAAAAGGAAACTTCGATGGTATCTATTGATGAAACAAATTTTCAAACACAAGTTTTAGAATTTAGTTCACCTTATCCTTTTCCAACCTCATTTAATGAAAATTCAAAAGGTAAATTAGAATTGACAATCGGCGAAGAGGATAAAATTATAGCTGAGATAAATTTTTCAGAAAGTTTAAAAGATCAATTGGAGCTAAACATTAGTGAACTAATTCCAACTATATCTAATTTGGCGTTTTCTAATAATTTCCATCAACAACTTTCAGTTTATCTGTTCGAAAAACAATGGCATTCTTCGAGAATTGATTATAAAAGCGTGAACGAATCAATTAGCTACTATGAATTATTGAATCCGCCACGAGGAGAATATTGGTTCTTAAATGCAGTTTTAGAAGAAAATGGCGATTCTAAAATCGTAGCTAGTTACCGAATCAAATTACCTGAAAGCATTTTTGCTAAACATTTTGAAAAATTAAATAACCGGAAATTTGTTGACTATAAAAATTATTTATTCAATGCTCCTGAGTCGCAAAAAATAGAATATAACAGCATTCGTAAAATGGGAAAATTTTACGAAGGTTTTGCCGCGTCATTGAACAACACTGACCCTAATTATAAAAACTATTTAATGGGATCCATTTTCGCATTAAAAAATTCTCCGAAAAAAATTAGTTATTTCTATGATGCTGATTTTGATTTTCCAGAAATGTTGGAGAACGGATATGATACCACACATTTTAGTAAACATTCATTGAAAGAACTATTTGCTTCACAAACTTTCTCCTATAAAACCACTTACCCATTAAACGGTGGAAAAGATAGTTTATTGGAAATTCAAATTGATTTTGGTTCCAAAGAAAATACACCTACCGTGCGTTTGGTAATGGGCGGATTGGTGTTTAGCGAAATACCAAGAATTAAAAGTGATGATTTTACTAATGGCTTGTATTTACCTCTAGGTTTTTCTAAATATAAAAATGAAACAATACAACAAGAATCTTATATTTTGATGGGAAACACCACAGGATTTTGGTTGGATAATTCATTTGGAAGAAATATTGATGGCGTTACTTTATACTTTGATAAAAACAGTCCTTATAAATTACATATTTGGTTAATGGGTGGTGATGGAACGATTCCAGTGGGGCATTATTTAACCAGTATAGATCAGATGAAGAGGAATTGAGTATTTAGTAATTAGTATTTAGACATAAGACTTAAGACTTAAGATTTTAGAATATAGAATATAGAATATAGAATATAGATTGGAGAAAGTGAGTTTGAGAGTGAGTGCGGAGGAGAAAACTAAATAGCCACCATTGCCAATGCGAAGCCGATAATTATGGCAGAAAGTTTTACTGCATTAAATTTATGACCTTCTGAAGATTCGAATAAAATGGTGGTAGAAATATGAAGAAACATACCCACTACAAATGCCAATGAATATTCAAAAAATCCACTAAACATTTCGGTAAATCCATTTCCAAATTGATGTGAGAGAAAAGCTCCGAATGGGCCCATTAATGAAAAAATAGCAATATAAATCAAGGAAGCTTTTCTTGAGAATCCCGATTGTAAAAAGTAGGCAGCCAAGGCAACGGTAACTGGAATATTGTGAAAAATTATTCCTAATAAAAGCGAATGGTCGGCATGTTCGTGATGATGATAAGCGCTATCATGAATTTCTCTTTCTAATGGAATTCCCTCCACAAACGCATGAATGGATAAACTAATCATCATGGCCCAAGGAAATTTTTTGGAATGTTGATGAACGTGTACGTGTGCATGTTCAATTCCCTCTGAGAAAAATTCCAATAATAATTGAAACATGAAACCAATGAGAACAATGCTTCCCATTTTAATGGCATCACCGTGATGATAAACTTCGGGAAGTAAATGGGTGAATGAAATTCCTAAAAGGTAGGCTCCGCTAAATGCTAAAAAAATCTTTATCCATTTTCCCTTTAAAGGTTGAACAAATAAAATAATTAATGCTACGATGAGCACTGTTGAGATTAACGAAATATAAACCAGAAAATCGTTCAAATTATTTCTTTTTAGCCACAATTATCAATCGATCGGAGGTGTTTTCCTCAAACGGACTTAATGAATAGCTTCCAAAGGTAGTAATTATTTGCAATCCTGTTGCATCTAGCATATTTTTGAGAGTAGAATAATCAAGTGCTCTTACTTTTTCAGTAAAGGTAAATGCCTGTCCATTATCTTCGAAATGAATTTCTTTTTCAATGAACTTAGCGCAAGAATAACGATGAATATTAAAAATAATTTGACCTACTTTTTTGCTTTCATCCACACATAATTCATTGGATAATTTAGAGGCATTAAAAAAATCAAGTATAAACAAACCATCAGGCTCCAACATTTGATATACCGATTCTAAAACTTTAAGATTATCCTCATCCTGATCAAAATATCCAAAACTAGTAAATAGGTTAAAAATATAATTGAATTTTTCGCCTTTCAATTCATTTCTCATATCACCCACAAAAAATCGCAGCTGCTCATTAGAGAAAGCAGAAGCCTCTTTAATATTATTAGGTGATAAATCGACACCTGTAACATTTAAACCGCATTTAGAAAGGAAAATGGCATGCCTACCCTTTCCGCAAGCAAGATCTAGCACTCGAGCATTGGATACAATTTTTAGTTCTTGAATCAATCTCGTAAGAAAGAATTCTGCCTCATTTTCATCTCTATGCGAATAGAGTAAATGATAATAGGGCGAATTAAACCAGTCTTTGTACCAATCGGGTTGCATATTGCAAATGTATAACAACTGAGTCAAAAAACTACAAAATTTAGTAATACTGAAAATCTCATGGTTACTTCCTTTTTTCAAAATAAATTTAACCATGTTTAAATCAGCGCCTGTCAAATCTATTCTCAATAAAAAAAAACACCGTGATGCATGGTTTTTGGATGATTATACTTTGAATTTATATTCTGGATGCGCTTTTAATTGTTTGTTCTGTTATGTAAAAGGAAGCATTTTCGGTGAGCATAACGAGAGAAGTATGACTTATAAATCGAATGCATTAGAATTATTAGAAAAAGAATTACATCTCCGCGCCAAAAAAAATCAATATGGTTTTATTGTGATGTCATCGGCCACCGAACCTTATTCTAAAGCGGAAAAAGAATTAAAATTAACTCGTTCTGCATTGGAGATTATTTTGAAATATCAATTTCCAGTTCATATTATTACACGATCTGATTTAATTGTGCGTGATTTGGATTTATTGTTTAGCATCAATGAAAACGCGATTGTTCCAGATGATTTAAAAAGTAAATTAAAAGGAATAATTGTTTCATTTTCCTTTAATACGTTGGATGATGCTACTGCTAAAATTTTTGAACCGGGTGCCACTACACCCTCTTTGAGAATGAAAGCCATGGAAGAAATTTTGAAATACGGATTTAAATCAGGAGTAAGCTTGATGCCATTATTGCCTTTTATCACCGATAAAGGAAGATTATTAGAAGAATATTATCGCGTATTTAAAAATATGGGCGCACATTATTTGATGCCTTCTGCCTTAACTTTATTTGGAAATGATACATCAGATAGTAAAGTGCAAATGTTTAGAGCCATTGAAAAACATTATCCAGAATTATCGGAAAAATACCATCGTTTTTTTGATGATTCAGATTATATGCCGAAATATTATAGTGAAGCATTTGCAAAAAAAACACATGAATTATCTTATCGGTATCAATTGAATAATAGAATTGTGAATGGGTTGTTTGGTTGAGATAAGTTCCAGATAACACAAACTCCATTTTGTATTGCCTAGTAGAATTAGTTTAATGATATACTAAAATAATTAATCGTTTCATCTGTTGCATGCAATCTTATTTATGAATTAAAATGAAGCCGTTTAGTTACATTTTACTCCATTCATACTAATTAGCTCCAACTGTTCTAGAATTCATTAATTTTGAAGATTCAAGATAAAAAAATCATTGAACTGTAACTATTATTGAATTTAACCTTATTCAAGAATGAAAATACTTCTCACCTTCTTTTTATTGTTTTTTGTTCTTCTTGTAAAATCTCAAGATACTATTCCAAAAAGCGATACCTCCTCTAATTCTGGGATTCTAAAAATATTTTTGAATTGTGACGAATGTGATCTGGCTTTTATGAAGCAAGAATTGCCTTATTTGCATTATGTGCGTGATCGTAAATTAGCCGAAGTACAAATTATTGTAACCAGCCAAGGAACTGGATCTGGAGGCGAACAGTATTCTTTGCAATTTTTAGGATTGAATGAATTTGAACATATGCACGATACTTTAAATTTTTCTTTGCCTCCGAATTATTCCAATGATGAATTTCGAAATAAAATCAATCAATTTGTATTATTAGGTTTAACCCGTTTCATTGCTAAAACGCCTTTTGCCGATGAATGGTTGGTGAATTATAATGGAGCAACAAGTAATCAGGATATAAAAGATAAATGGAATTATTGGGTATTTAATATTTCAGCTAACGGTTGGTTTAATGGAGAAGCCTATTATCGTTCGAAAAATATTTATGGTTCCTTTTCAGCAAGAAGAATTACCAATGAAAACAAATTTGAATTTTATTTCGACAATAATTACAACCAGAATAATTATTACATCGATGACTCAACAGAAATAGAAAGTTTATTTCGTTCTTATAATGCGCAAGGAAGTTATGTTCATTCCTTAAATAATCATTGGTCGGCAGGAACGAGTGTCCAATACTCTTCCTCTATTTTCAATAACTTGAAAGTGAATTTTACTCCAGCTGCAATGATTGAGTACAATATTTTCCCCTATAGTGAGTCTACACGAAAACAATTTCGTTTCTATTACAAAGCCGGAATGCGTTATGACCAATATTATGATACCACAATTTTGAACAAAACAAAAATGTTGTGGGGCTTTCATTCAGCTGGAATGTATGTTGAATTAGTAAAAGAATGGGGAACTTTTTCTACTTGGATAGGTTATAATAGTTTCTTAAATAATTTTAAGTTTTGGAGTGCCGAATTATGGACACAAGC
>JBIPLT010000187.1:0-6108 GCA_044368255.1 Flavobacteriales bacterium | reverse complement strand
CAATGCTTCTTGTTGAACAGAGATGGTGGCAATAAATTCATCGGGTTGTACGTTCATTAATATTTTAGCTTGAATATAATAGGTGCTATCTGTATTTGAATTGATTTGCATGTATTGCGAATATTGCTGCTGATAGTTATTATAGCCGTTGTATTGGTTGTAATTCACGTTGCCGTACATTTCGTTGCCAGAGAGCTGGGCATTAGAAAATAGAACGCTAAGAGTTGCAGGAAGCAACAGGAGTATTTTTTTGTTCATGATAGATTTTTTATTCCTGTACAGGTAAAGATGATAAAGGTTCAAGAATGCCTCAATTTTTTTAGCCACTAATTTCACGAAGGAAATTCAAAAGTAATCGGCAAAATTTCTAATTATTGGAAAAAAATAGAAGCAAAAAATTAGTGAAATTAGTTTCAATTTGTGGCTAAATTATCTTATCGTTATTTCATCAATAAAAATAAACGCATTATCACCATCCATTCCATAACCTTGATGCCAGGAAGGAAGTTTGCCATAGTTTTTGGCAATGATTTTTACATATTGACAAGTGATGGGTTTGGTAAATGAACTTGCTTTCTCAATAGAAGCATCGATATTATCTGAGGGAAATTTGAATGTTGTGATGGGCATTGTTCCGAATGGAGAATATTCTTTTCCGTCATACGAAGTATAAATTTCTACTTGTTTTGGGAAGAAAATCCACGCACGAGTATCTTGTAGAAAAGTAGCTTCAATTTCTTGAATTTGTTTTGGTTCTTTCATATCAATTATACATTCGAAATCTTGCCCTTGATATCCTTGCCATCCACCTTTGCGCCAGTCAACGTCTCCATTTAATCCATCAATAATTCCGTTATCGCCACCTGCAGTGTATTGCGGATTGTATTTGCTTTTTATTTCAATAGAATAGTTATGGTTGATTTTATGTTGTGATGCAGAAACCCAATTGCTCACATTTCCAGTTTTCTTATTTTTTGCTCTCGCCCAAAGGGTGTAAGATTCATCCATCGGATTTCCCAACTCACCCGACTCATAAGTAGCGATTTCAATACTACAAGTATCCAATAAACAAAATGGGTTGTCAAAAGTATATTCTAATTGTAATGTAGAATCAGAAGCGTGAATAGAATACCTATCCATTCCTTGAAAAGTTTTTCCTCCTGTTTTAATTATTGGAACGGGAATGAAATTAGAAATATCAGTTCTATTCTCTGGAAAAAAATATTTTTCATCTTTCTTAAAATTTTCGGGCGTATCTCTCATATGAAAAGATAAAGTTCCTCCTCCCATTATTTGTGAATGATGAATAGAGAAATGAGTTGCGCCACTCAAATAGAAATTATTTTCATCTACATTCACGGCATTAATCGTAAAATCTTTTCCGTTTTCTAAATGAATAATGGCTTTTTCAAAACTTGGTGCACCGATTACATATTTTGGATCTCCCGGGCAAACAGGATAAAATCCTAGAGAAGAAAAAATATACCAAGCCGACATTTGTCCGCAATCTTCATTACCAATTAATCCATCCGGATCATTTTTATAAAATTCAGTTTTTATTTGATGTAAAACTTTTTGAGTTTTTTGAGGTGCACCTGCATAGGCATACAAATACGCCATATGATGTGATGGCTCGTTACCATGAGCATACTGTCCGATTAATCCAGTTATATCCGCCTGATCTCTTCCGGTTGTTTGAGAAGAGGTAGAAAAAAGTTCATCTAATTTTTTTTCATAAATTTCTTTTCCTCCCATTAAATCAATCATCGAATTAATATCATGTGGTGTGAAGAAAGTATATTGCCATGCGTTGGCTTCGGTATAATTATTATTTACTTCTCTAGGTTCAAATGGTTCAAGCCACCCACCATTGGAGCGCGGACGAATAAAATTTGTTTTGGGGTCGAAGAGATTACGCCAGGAAACAGATCGTTTAGTATATTCATTTTTCAATTCATTATATTCATCTATCGGAGAATTCACAATTAATTCTGCAATACACCAATCATCATAAGCATATTCTAAATTTTTAGAAACGGATTCACTTTCCTCTTCTATTCCTAAAAAACCATTTTCCATATATTTTCCTATACCTCTATAATTTTTATTTTCTGCACTTTTCATCATTGCTTTCAATGCCAATGAAGAATTATAATTTCGAATTCCTTTCATGAATGCATCCGTGATAACAGAAACAGAATGATAGCCAATCATACAATCTGTTTCATTGGAGGAAAGTTCCCAAACGGGTAATCTTCCGCCTTGTTCATAAATTGCTAAAAATGTTTGGATGAAATCATTCGTTCGTTTTTGATCGATGATAGTGAAAAGTGGATGCAGCGCTCTGAATGTATCCCATAATGAAAAAACAGTGTAATAGGTAAAATCTTTTGCTTCGTGAAGTTGCAAATCCATGCCGCGGTATTTTCCGTCCACATCGGAAGCGACTGAAGGGTGAATCATGCAATGATAAAGTGAGGTGTAGAATACAATTAATTGTTCCTTATTTTTAGTTTTTAGTTCTTGGTTGGCGTTGGAATTATAAGTTACATCAATTTTAGAAAGTTCTTTATTCCATAAGGCTTTTGCTTCGCTGCGTATTTTTTCGAAATCCCAATGCGGAATTTCGGTTTGGAGATTTTTTTTCGCTCCATCAATTCCAGTTTGTGAGATTCCTACTTTAGCATAAATGGTTTTTTTATTTTTTGTGTTGAAGTTCACAATGGCCTTTATATTTTTACCCGCGTAATAATTATCTTTCAGTAAAACATTTTTTTGCGATTTATCATCTAGAAACATTTCCCAATTAAATTCTTCTGAAAATTCTACTACAAAATAGACATATTGTTTTTTTGCCCAAGCTTCACTCACGCGCATTCCTTCCATCGTATTTTTACCAGTTATTTTGATGTAAGATTCTAAAGATTTATCGCGATGTGTCAAATCAATAATGATGGATCCACCTTTTGTAGTTGGAAAAGTATATTTATGAAATCCTGCTCTAGTGGATGTGGTAAATTCAGCCAAGATTTTATTTTCTAATTTTACAGAGTAATATCCCGCTTCCGCTTTTTCATTTTGATGTTTGAATGTGGTGGCATATTTTTCTTTTTCAATAGATGCTTTTCCTGTCATTGGCATCAACATGATATCTCCATAATCACTGCAACCAGTTCCACTTAAATGAGTATGTGAAAATCCATAAATCTTTTTATCCGAATAATGATAACCGCTGCAACCATCCCAAGAACCATCAATGCGTGTATCTGGCGAAAGTTGTACCATTCCGAAGGGAACGGTTGCTCCAGGGAACGTATGACCGTGCCCGCCTGTTCCGATAAAAGGGTTGACGAATGGAGTAAAGTCTACTTGAGCGAATGAAGAATGTAAAATGAAAAATGTAAAATGGAGAACGAAAAAGAATTTCCCTAAATAATATATTTTGTTTTTTGTAATCATGGTTTTCAAATATACAAAAAAGCCAAAATCTAAATCTATCTAGTAGTAATTATTTATGTTTATTTATAGTCTTTGGTTAAGAAATTTACTCAATTTTTTCTGAAATATTAAGCAACCTAAAATTAAAGGTTGAATATGAGAGTCAAAATTGGATTTGTTTATATTATGTCGAACAAGAACCGCACTACATTTTACATTGGTGTGACGAATAATATTGAAAGAAGAGTGGAGGAACATAAATTAGGAAAGAGTGGATTTTCTTCACGGTATAATCTTTTTGATTTTATGTATTATGAGCGCATCATTGGATTTCGCAATGCGATTGACAGAGAAAAGCAATTGAAGCGTTGGCATCGCCAATGGAAAATTAATTTGATTAAAAAGATGAATCCAGAAATGAAGGATTTGGCTGCAGAGTGGAAACTTTTGGAGAAAAAGGATTGATGTTGTTTTTGTTATTTTGATGAACTGCTAAACAGAGACGAACGTCTTTTTGAACTTGTAACCAATAACCGCGTTTTGAAACCGTCATGCTGAACTTGTTTCAGCGTCTCATGTAAGTATTGCAATAACTAATTTGAGACTCTGAAACAAGTTCAGAGTGACGTCTCCGCTTTAATGGTTCAGGGTAACGTCTTCGCTATTGATTTTAGCTATTCGCTTC
The DNA here is from genome assembly GCA_044368255.1 of Flavobacteriales bacterium. Taxonomy (GTDB): domain Bacteria; phylum Bacteroidota; class Bacteroidia; order Flavobacteriales_D; family UBA2798; genus CAMBFX01. The sequence goes on along the minus strand of JBIPLT010000187.1, from coordinate 1,985 downwards.
CCTATCACTTCCCCATTAAATGATTAAGGCTTTTCAAATTCTTTTTTACGTAATCGATGGCGGTTTGTTCGTTGATGAAATCTGAAATCGGAAGATATACTGTGTACCATTTTTTAGCAAGTAAATAATCGTAAGGTAAGCTATTCCATTTTGCGATTTCATGATTTTGGAGATATGTTTTATCTAAAAATTCGAAATACAATAATATTTGATTGGAAGAAAATTCAATTTTGAAAAATTTTTCTGGAACAGGAATATTATTTCTAATTAATTTTTTTTCAATTACAGAGGCTTTAAATTCAATTTCTGGTTTTGTAAAATCGTAATTACGAATATCTTTAGTAAGAAAAGTTTTAAAATTATGTGTTCTACTTCCCGTTAGCGAGGTAATTACAAAATTATTTTCTTCAGAATATTCCATCTCATAAATTTTATGAATACCTGGTTTTAGAATCCAAGAAAAACTCGTATCAGAAATACTTTTGCCATCAAAACTAAATAGTGCAATACTTGCTTCTAATTCATTTGCTTCTATATCATCATTCACCACATAGTATTCTATTTTATCACTTCTTCGTTTTTGGAAAATTTGAACATTAGAAAAATCTTGTTCAAGATAGCGTGCAGCTAATTTTAATTTCCCTTCTGAATCGATCACACTCCAGCTGGTCACTGGCCAAGTATCGTTTAATTGCCAAATTAACGTTCCTCTACATTTTGGAGATAGGCGTTGAGCACTGATGGCAGTTTGCAGCGTTATTGTTTGTAGCAACTGGGTGGCATAACTATATTCTTCTAATTGATTAGGAACTGTCAAATATTTTTCCAAATAATAATTGATCGTTTCAAATCCCGTGGGATGTTTTTGATGATTTTTAAATTCAGGAGAATCGAAATTCATTAATGAATCGGGAATGACTTTTCTTAATGTGGATAAGTCGGGCATGGCTTGCATGCCGAATTCACTCATAAAACGTGGAATTTTTTCTTCGAAGGTTTCAATGGGTTCTTTTCCCCACCAAACGCCCCAGTAATGCGAATCACCTTGTGTCATGCTTTCTTTTCTACCCCAGCCAATCTCCGGTGAGGAAGTAATATAATCTACATCTGCATTATATTTTTTGACAATAGAAGGAATCAATTCATGAAATAATTTTACATAATCATTCCAAATTTTTGTCGAATCTTCTTTCGAATAATTGTATTGTTTTTGCCATCCCCAATTATGCCAGGCTTCATCGATTTCATTGTTTCCGCATAGCAGCGCAATGTTTTGGTAATTCTGAAAACGTTTAACGTGGTAGGTGACTTCTTCCTCCACATTTCGTAAGAAAGAAGAATCTCCAGGATACATTCCACCAGCGAACATAAAATCTTGCCAAATAAGAATTCCATTTTGTAAACAGTTTAAAAGGAAAAAATCATCTGGATAAACACCACCTCCCCATATACGAATAGCATTAGCATTTAAATTTCTAATGTGATGGGTGATATAATCTCGATCGTTCTCCGTTTTAATTTTCTTGTTTTGTGGAACAGCATAATAAGGTTGGAAATGATCGAAGGGAATAAGATTAAACCCCTTAAGATAAACGGGAACATCATTTACTTTAAAGTAAAAACTATTTCCTAAACTATCTTTTTCTTGTATTAATTTAATATCTGCAATGGCATGTACAATGGTGAATGCACCTCGTTGAGTGATATGTTTATTTTTTTTGGTTGATAGAGAGAAGTTAAAATTATAAGTATAAGGTTCACCTAAATTATGTGGCCACCATAAATGCGGATGATGGACTGTAATTTCTTTTTTAAATTTATTCAACCCTTTTTTTAATTGTAGAGTAGTGGTAAATTTAATTTTATCTGCATTTTCGTTTAGGTTTAGAGTAATTTTTTGGTCGATATTGGAGTAAATAGATAATTCACAATTTAAAACTGCTTTTTTATCGGTAATTTTTGCATTAATTATTTTTGCCTCATCA
>JBIPLT010000026.1:0-18517 GCA_044368255.1 Flavobacteriales bacterium | reverse complement strand
AAATCCCATCGTTGTAGCGATAAAATTCGTGTAATTCGTGGCTGATTTCTTACTTACATTCTTCATTAATTAATTTCTTCATTAGTGAAAATCCCATCGTTTTAGGGATAAAATTCGTGTAATTCGTGGCTGATTTCTTACTTACATTCTTCGTTAATTAATTTCTTCATTAGCGAAAATCCCATCGTTTTAGGGATAAAATTCGTGTAATTCGTGGCTGATTTCTTACTTACATTCTTCATTAATTACTTCATTAGTGAAAATCCCATCGCTTTAGGGATAAAATTCGTGTAATTCGTGTAATTCGTGGCTGATTTCTTACTTACATTCTTCGTTAATTAATTTCTTCATTAGTAAAAATCCCATCGCTGTAGCGATAAAATTCGTGTAATTCGTGGCTGATTATTACATTTACAAAATGAAAGACCTAGAATTAATCAACTCCGCCATCCGTGCTTCCATCCTTGCTGGAAAAGAAATTCTCTCTGTTTACAACAGCGATTTCGCTGTAGAAACCAAAGACGATAAATCTCCTTTAACAGAAGCCGATAAACGTGCACATCATAAAATTATAGAAGTTTTGAATGCTACTTCCATTCCTGTGCTCAGCGAAGAAGGAAAAGAAATTCCTTTTGAAGAAAGAAAAGATTGGTCGCGTCTCTGGATAGTGGATCCATTAGATGGAACCAAAGAATTTGTAAAACGAAACGGAGAATTTACAGTCAACATTGCATTAATAGAAAATAATTTTCCCATCGCAGGAATTATTTACGTTCCTGTTACGGGAGTTTTATATTTGGGTTGGAATAAAAATGGCGCATACAAAACCGAAACTACCAATGAAAATATCACTTGGGATGATTTGGCGAACGAAAAAAATAAACTTCCATTCACAGTTTCAGATTCAAGTTTTAAGTTGGTTGCATCACGTTCTCACATGTCGCCCGACACCGAAGAATATATAAAAGAGCTTGAAAAAATTCACGGAAAAATAGAACTAGTTTCCATGGGAAGTTCACTTAAAATTTGTCTTGTTGCAGAAGGTAAAGCAAATACTTATCCGCGTTTCGCTCCCACCATGGAATGGGATACTGCTGCCGGACAAGGAATCGCAGAAGCCGCAGGAAAACAATTTCTCGACTGGAACACAAAATCTCGAATGAAATACAACCGGGAGCAATTATTGAATAATTGGTTTTTGGTAAAATAAATTTTTCAAAATCACTTTTTTCGAAGACATCCTCAATTCTCCCCTTATCCTAGGGGAGATGTCGAGTCGTCGAGACAGAGAGATTAAAATCCGTAAAAAAATGCATCCATTTATCAACATTCATACCCACAATCTTCGAAATTCCTTAGATGTAATTTCCATTTACAATCTCAAACAGGAAGAATCAATTCCAAATGCTCTCTTTTCAATCGGAGTTCATCCTTGGCATATCAATCCTTTGAATTATTATGCTCAAATCAAAAAAATGGAAAATAGTATTTCCAACGAAAACGCTATTTTCATTGGAGAATGTGGTTTGGATAAACTCAAATGTTCTGATTTCAAATTACAACAAACCGTTTTTCAATTACAAATTAATCTAGCAATTAAATTTCAAAAGCCGATGATTTTACATTGCGTAAAAGCATTTGATGAGATTTTGGCAATGCTCAAAAATAAAATTTCCCCAGATAAAATAATTTTCCATGGTTTTCATAAAAGTCCAGAAATGGCATTTGATTTAACTGCAAAAGGCTATTCCATTTCAGTAGGGAAATCCCTTTTCATCCAACCCGATAGAATGAAAACTGTTTTTGAAAAGGTAAATCCCAATAAAATATTTTTTGAAACCGATGATTCTGAATATTCAATCGAAGAAATTTATCAAAAAGCAGCGGATATTTCAGGTCAATCATTAGATTTTTGGAAAAATCAAATCAATTCGAATTTCGAAAAGATAATAGAGCATTAAAATTATTTTCCTTTCCTTAATGTTTCTTGATGCCTTAATGTTTAAAAAAATCTTTTTTTTCCGATTAAGGATGTATTTCATTATTAATTTTACAATTAACATTTTACATTATTAATTATGTCTGACGCCTGGATGTCCCGAACCAAACTTCTCGTGAAAGAAGAAGGTCTTGAAAAACTCAAATCTGCTCATGTAATGGTGATTGGAATGGGTGGTGTGGGTTCTTTTGCTGCTGAATTTATTGCACGTGCTGGAGTGGGAGAAATGACCATCATCGATGGAGATGTAGTAGATCCTTCTAATAGAAATCGTCAACTTCCTGCTTTAGCAACCACTCATGGAGTTCCTAAAACTACTGTTATGGCCGAGAGATTACTAGCCATAAACCCTGAATTAAAATTAAACGTAAAACAAGAATTCATCCAGCCCGAAGTGATTGCTTCCATTTTCGAAAAAAAGTATGCTTATGTGATAGAAGCAATTGATAGCATTACTCCTAAATTGACCGTTATTTCTGAATGTATAAAGAACAATCAACCGATTGTTTCTAGCATGGGAGCAGGAGCAAAATTGGACCCAACGCAAATTCGAATAGTCGATATTTCTAAAACTTATAATTGTCCTTTTGCCCAATACATTCGCAAAAGATTAAAAGAATTTGGTATAAAAAAGGGATTGAAAGTGGCTTTTTCAGCCGAACTACCCATAAAGGAATCACTAATGCTCACAGATGGCTCTAACTTTAAAAAATCAGCCTACGGAACGATATCTTATCTCCCGGCTGCTTTTGGAGGAGCTTGTGCCTCAGTGGCGATTAGAGATATCATCCGTTCTTGAGAATCAAACCTTATTTTCTTTCACTTCATCAATTTATTCCTTTTTTCCTCTGAAATTATTAACTTTGTATTTATACAATTTATCCTATGTCAAATAAAAAAGTTGCATTAATCACAGGAGTTACCGGACAAGATGGTGCTTATTTAGCAGAATTTCTTCTGAAAAAAGGTTACATTGTTCATGGTATTAAGCGTAGAAGTTCATTGTTCAATACCGATCGAATAGATCATCTTTACAAAGATCAGCACGAAACAGGAGTCAATTTTTTTCTTCATTATGGAGATTTAACTGACAGCACCAATTTGATTCGAATAGTTCAAGAAGTACAACCAGATGAGATTTATAATTTGGGCGCTCAGTCACATGTACAAGTTTCATTTGAAACTCCAGAGTATACAGCCAATGGAGATGCTATGGGAACATTAAGAATTTTAGAGGCAATACGTATTTTGAAACTAGAAAAGAAAACAAAATTTTATCAAGCATCTACTTCTGAACTTTATGGAAAGGTTCAAGAAGTTCCGCAAAGTGAAACCACTCCTTTTTATCCACGCTCACCTTATGCCATAGCAAAACTCTATGCGTTTTGGATAACTAAAAATTATCGCGAAGCCTATGGAATGTTTGCTTGTAATGGAATACTGTTCAATCATGAATCTCCACTAAGAGGAGAAACATTCGTGACCAGAAAAATTACACGAGCTGTAGCAAGAATTAAATTAGGATTACAAGAAAAATTATTTTTAGGAAATTTGGATGCTCAACGTGATTGGGGGCATGCACGTGATTATATTGAAGGAATGTGGATGATGTTGCAGAAAGATATCGCAGACGATTATGTTTTAGCTACAGGAAAAACCTATTCTGTTCGTCATTTTATTGATTTGGCTTTTGCCGAAGTAGGAATCAAAATGGAATGGAAAGGCGAAGGCGTGAATGAAAAAGGAATTAATTCTACTGACGGAAAAGTTTTAGTGGAAATTGATGAAAAATATTTTAGGCCAACAGAAGTAGAACTTTTAATTGGAGATCCAACTAAAGCCCATCGTGAACTGGGTTGGAAGCACACAGTGGAATTACCTGAATTGGTAAGTGAAATGGTGAAAGCAGATTTGGATTTATTTCAAAGAGATAAATTGTTGAGTGAAGGCGGTCATAAAGTAATGAACTATCACGAATAATTCCATTGGAAAAAAGCGCTAAAATATATGTTGCAGGTCACAACGGAATGGTGGGTTCTGCTATTTTGAGAAAACTTAAACAGGAAGGATTTCCGAATATCATTATTCGAAATTCTTCGGAATTAGATTTGACTAATCAGCGCAATGTGAATGATTTTTTCGAAAAAGAAAAACCGGAATATGTTTTTTTGGCGGCAGCTCGAGTGGGAGGAATTCATGCCAATAATATTTATCGTGCAGATTTTATTTATCAAAATTTGATGATTGAATCCAACGTAATAAATGCTTCCTATAAATTTTCAGTCAAAAAATTATTGTTTCTCGGTTCTTCTTGCATATATCCAAAACTGGCTCCTCAACCATTGAAAGAGGAATATTTACTTAGCGGATTATTAGAATATACTAATGAGCCTTATGCGATTGCAAAAATTGCCGGGATAAAATTATGCGAAGCATATCGCGATCAATACGGTTGCAATTTTATTTCAGCGATGCCTACTAATCTTTATGGGCCAAATGATAATTATGATTTAAATAATTCCCATGTTCTTCCAGCGTTGATTAGAAAAATTCATACCGCTAAATGGAAAGGAGAAAGTAAAGTAATAATGTGGGGAACGGGTTCGCCTAAACGCGAGTTTTTACACGTTGATGATTTGGCAGAAGCTTGTTTCTATTTAATGGAAACTTACAATGAAAAAGAAATAGTAAATGTAGGAACTGGAATAGATGTTTCAATATTTGAATTAGCAGAATTAATAAAAGAAGTTATTGGTTATGCTGGAAATATTGAAAAGGATATTTCAAAACCAGATGGAACTCCCAGAAAATTATTAGATGTTTCAAAGATTCATTCCTTGGGATGGAAACATAAAATTGATTTGAAGCAAGGAATCTCACTTGTTTATAATGAGGTGAAAGACTTACAATGGACGGATTGAAAAAATATGGGTTAAGTTTTTTTCTTTTGTTGTTGGTTGAATTTATTTCTGCTCAACAACTCAACCTTCCATTAAATCGTGCTTTTTCTATCGGTTTTCAATTACATCATAGTGCCGATGATTCCCTAACTTTTCATACTTCTATGAAACCCATAATCGAAAATAAAGAGGTGGGAGTTACCTATGAAAAGTTCATTGAAAATAATACCACAGATGTTAAGAAACATTTCGCTTGGTTGTTACCAGATAAAAGTTGGTTAAAGAAAAAAGCAAAATGGCAACATCTTTATGAAGTGAAAGACAAAAATTATTCTTTTAATTTAAATCCCGTTTTCAATTTTGAATATGGTAGAGACCTAGCCAATGACAATTCAAGGAAATTTTTTGTTAATTCACGTGGAATCACGGCTAATGTAAACTTGGGAGAAAAGATTTCATTCTCCACTTCATTTTATGAAAATCAAGCAAGAGTTCCGCAATATTTAAGTAACTACATTGATAAAACCGGAGAGTTAAGAAGGAATTCAGTTGGGAATTGGCGAACTTTATCGGGATTCGGAACTTTTCCAGGACAAGGTAGAACAAAAAGATTCAAGGAGGATGGATATGATTATGCCTGGGCCAGCGGATATGTTTCTTATTCTGCAACAAAAAATTTGAATATTCAGTTCGGCCATGATAAACATTTCATTGGTGAAGGCTATCGTTCAATGTTATTATCGGATAATGCTTTTAATTATCCTTTTTTGAAATTTACTTCTAAATGGTTGAAAGGAAAAATCCAATACACCAATATTTTTGCTTCGCTAAATCAAATGAAACGACTTGATGAGTTTACAACTCCCGAAGCAGGTTATTTTCGTAAATCTGCCTCTTTTCATTATTTAAATTTTTTAATCGGAAAAAAACTGGAGATAGGATTATTTGAATCGACCATATGGCAAAAAATGCGAAATGATTTCATCATTGCAACAGATTATTCCCAGTTCAATCCAATAATGGGAATTAATTTAGCCCGTTTCGGTTTCGCTGATACCAATAATGTAACGGTTGGATTGAATTTCAAATTTCATCCGTTCAAAAAAATTGATTTCTATGGGCAAATAGCAATAGATAATCCGGCCAAAGATCATTTTGCCTATCAGTTAGGTGCAAAATGGTTTGAACCTTTTAAGATAAAAAAATTCGTACTTCAAATAGAAGCAAATCATGCTGCAAGAAATATGTATTCTTCTGTTACTTCAATTCAGAATTTTGGCCATTTTAATCAACCACTGGCTCATCCATTGGGTGCCGGCTTTTGGGAATTTCTCACCATCGGAAATTACCGCAACGATGATTGGTTTCTCGAAGCAAGATTGAGTTATGCTACTTATCGTCAATTTCAAGGTACAGAGCAATACTGGAAAGATATTTATATCGATTCGGAAACTGAAATACCTGCTAGTATTGATTTCATGCAAGCAAAATTATTTTACAGTGATCTTAAAGGTGGTTATGTATTCAATCCTAAAACAAATTTTTGTTTCTTGGTGGGATGGATGCATCGTAAATTAATAACTTTTGATGATCCCATAAAAACAAGTTATCTCTATTTAGGTCTACGAACCACATTGTTTAATTCTTATTACGATATTTAAGATGGAAACACAAATACTCGGTTTCTTCACAAGCTTTTTCGTTGTTTTAATTGCAACTCCTGTTTTAATTAAAGTAGCTAAATTGAAACATTTAGTAGATGAACCTACTGAAGAACGGAAATTACATAAGCGTAGTATTCCTACAATTGGTGGAGTTATTATTTTCTCTGCCTTTCTTTTTTCTTATTCACTTTGGTTTCCTGATTATGGTGATGATTTGAGTCAATCCATAAACGAGTATAAATATCTTGTTGCTTCATTAGTTATTTTATTTTTTATTGGAGTAAAGGATGATATCATTGGCACTTCTCCAATTGTGAAATTGTCAGCACATTTTATGGTGGCTATCATTCTTGTTTTAATGGCCGATATTCGAATTACAAGTTTCCATGGTTTGTTCGATGCTCAATATATTATTCCTCATTGGGGCACAATTGTACTTTCATTTTTCATTTATATTGTTGTGGTAAATTCCTTTAATCTTATTGATGGAATTGATGGATTAGCCTCAGGAATTGGAATTATTGCCTGTTTATTTTTTGGAATATGGTTTTATTTTGCGCAAAATACTTCATTGGCATTATTAGCATTTACATTGGCAGGTTCACTTTCCTGTTTTTTAATTTTTAATTTTTCACCAGCAAAAATTTTTATGGGTGATTCTGGCTCTATGACCATCGGTGCAATCATTTGCGTTCTCGCAATAAAAATGATTGAACATCCTATCCACACACTTCCAATAGAAATTGCACAAATTCCTAAACCTGTATTAGCCATGGCGATATTGGTTTATCCATTAACCGATACGTTAAGAATTTTTATTGTACGCACCTATCAAGGGCAATCTCCTTTTCATGCAGATAAAAACCACTTGCATCATCGATTAGTCAAATTAGGTTTCAGTCATACCAAAACAGTGTTGATTCTATATTTGGCCACCATTTTGGTCGTATTTAGTGCCTATGCTTTCAGTTTTTTTAGTCCCAATATTTGCTTTGCCCTAACATTTGTTTTTGCACTTTCATTAGTAGGTATGGCCTTTTTGTTTAAACCAGCAGCAAAGTGATGAAAGTAAAAATCATATTTTTTTTATTTTTATTTGGCTCTTTTACCCATGTAAAATCACAGTTAGTAAACGAAATTCTTAATTACGATTATAGAATTAGCACAGATATTTTAACTTCAAAATTGAATTATGTAGGGCATACAGCAATGAAACCATTGCTTTTTAATGATGTTAATTTTTTGGATTCAACTAACGAAAAAAATGTAAAATTTCATTACTCAAATTTTAATTCTGAAAAATCATTCAAGATAGCTGCATCGTCTCTTTTAGGTTCTTCTTTTACACAAGATTTGGCTATCGACAGTAATTATTTTTCTATGGGTATCGGTGCTAAAATAGATTTGAATATTAAAAATAAACTTTTTGCATCTTTTGATTATTTTTCTGAAAATGCATCTCTACCAAGATACATTGGAAGTACCGCCTCCGCTTATGAAATTCTTCCTTCGTTAGGAAAGGCAAGTCCTACTAATTTAGGATATTCTTATAGTCGTTTTTCTGGTTTTATTTCTTTTCTCCCCAATAAATTTTTTGAATTTAAAGCAGGAGTGGGAAAAAATTTCATTGGTGAGGGATATCGATCTTTATTATTATCAGATAATGCTTTTCAGTATCCTTATTTAAGAATAAACACCACATTTTGGAAACTCCGCTATACCAATCTATTTTGTATGATGGATGATATTCAAACGCAAACAAATTTCGCTGGAAGAAACACCAAAAAATTTACCTCTATTCATCTTCTCGACTGGAATATTAGCAAAAGAATGAATATCGGGATTTTCGAATCGGTAGTTTGGCAGTCAAAAGACACGTTGTATAATCGCGGATTTGATATGAATTATTTGAATCCTGTTATTTTTTATCGAACTGTAGAATATTCACTTGGCTCTAGTGATAATTCTATTCTTGGTTTGAATGCCAAATGGAGAATTTCTGATCATTACCAATTATATGCACAATTTGTATTAGATGAATTTTTATTGAAAGAAGTTTTAGATGGAAGAGGGTGGTGGGCGAATAAATATGGAATTCAAATTGGCGCTAAAGCAATTGAACCCTTTAAATGCAAAGGATTATTTATTCAGTCAGAATTTAATGTAGTAAGACCATTTACTTATTCGCATGGTTCCACTCTTCAGAACTACGCACACTTGAATCAACCTTTAGCACATCCCATTGGAGCAAATTTTTGGGAATCTATTTCTTTAATAAGATATCAATTAAAAAATTTCATTGTAAGCAATCAATTCAATGTCGCTCTTTATGGCACCGACTCTTCCTCCGCCTTAAGTTATGGAGGAAATATTTATCAATCCTATAGAAATCGTGCGCAAGAATATTATAATCGAATCGGACAAGGTGTTTCTAATCATCTTGTCTATAATAAATTTTCTATTTCTTGGTGCATGGATAAGGCAATCAATTTAAGAATTGAATTAGCACATGTTTATAGACATATTACTTCTCAAATAGGAAGTAATACCGAACATTTTATTACCATTGGCATCAAAACAAATCTCTGGAATTCCTATACAGATTATTAGTTGGTATTTTCTGTCATTGTTAATTATTAATTACTCCCTTTGGTCGTGAGAAAATTTTTTCATTTTTCATTTCTTTTATTTATCTTCGTTCCGCTCGGGGTGTCCGTTTTGGGCTGAGATTATACCCGTTTCTGTTTCTAGACAGAATTCACCTGATCAGGTTCAAACCTGCGTAGGAAATGCCTCTCTGAGCAAATTTTATTTAAATTAATTAGCTATGAAACTCAGAGTAGAAATTAGCCTTTATCCTTTAACAGAAAATTTTATTCCTTATATCGATGATGTAATTGGCAGACTAAAAAAACAGGAAGGAATTACTTTATCTACCAACGAACTTAGCACGCAGATTTACGGCGAATATGATAGGGTAATGAATAGTATTAATCAAGAAATGAAATTGAGTTTTCAAAATAATATCAAAATGGTTTTTGTTGCAAAATATCATTGTCCATCTGAATAATTTATGTGGGAATTATTTTTTAATCCAATGGAGTTGTGTGCAACATTAACAGGTGTTGCTAGTGTTTATTTTTCTTACAAAAAAAATAGTTCAACCTTTTTTTTTGGATTAATTTCAGTTACCCTTTATATTTTCATTTGTTTTAATGCAGGTATTTATGCCGAGATGGGAATTAATATTTTTTATTTTATCATGAGTGTTTACGGTTGGATCAATTGGAATCGACTTTTCAAAAGCAACGAGGGTTTTAAAGTAATTCGCTTGAATTTTAATCAAAATATTTTTTTCTTTTTTATTACCCTGTTTTTTTGGATGGTCATTTTTTTTATTTTAAAAAAATATACCAATAGCAATGTTCCTATACTTGATTCTTTTACTACGGCATTTTTTATTACCGGTATGATTCTAATGACAATAAAAAGTATTGAAAATTGGATCTATTTATTAATTGGAAACTTAGTTGTTATGCCTTTATTCATCTATAAGGAATTATATATTTCAGCTGTATTTTATTTAATTTTAACGGTTTTTGCGATTCTGGGATTAATAAGTTGGAAAAAATCAATAAAAAATAAAGTGTGAAGAAGTTCGTGATGATTGGCCCAGAATCAACTGGAAAAACAACATTGTGTAAAATGCTTTCTACACAATTTAATGAACCATGGGTTCCTGAATTTGCTCGTGATTATTTGACAAAAATAAATCGACCTTATACGAAAGAAGATTTAGTAGAAATAGCAAAGGGACAAATTGAATCCGAAGAAAAAATACAAAATCTTGCCCATAAATTTCTTTTTTGTGACACCGATTTATTAGTAATTAAAGTTTGGAGTAATCATCTCTATAAACAATGTGATGAATGGATTTTGAATCAAATTGAGACTAGAAAATACCATCATTATTTCCTTTGCAAAAATGATTTTCCTTGGGAAAAGGATACGTTGAGAGAAAATCCCGAATTAGGCAACTACTTTTATAGTGTTTTTAAAAATATTCTCCTAGAAAGAAAACAATCTTTTACTGAGTTAGAAGGTGATGAGAATTATAGGTTGAATAAAGCAATTGAAATAATTGGTGAATTGAATTTTACAGCTTAATTTTGTCCAATACTTTCGGGGTGCCTTAATAATTGAAGGGCTGAGATCATACCCGATCACGCACATTTAAGCGTGAGAGACCTGATCCAGGTAATGCTGGCGTAGGAAACAAGAAATAACAATGCCTATCTCAGCATTTTAATTTTATTGCGAATGAAGAATTTAATTTATGTAATCATTTTTTGTTGTCTTTACAACATGAATTTTGCGCAGTTTATGGTAACTGGTCAAATTAGCGCAGCGAATGAACCTTTACCAGGAGTAAATATTCAAATTCTTAATACGAATTATGCAACGGCTACCGATGCCGAAGGAAAATTTAATTTCAAATTACCAGTTGGAAATTATGCTTTAAAAGTTTCCTGTATTGGATATAAAACCGTTATACATCATTTTTCTGTATCGCATAAAGATGAATTTTTAAATATTTTTCTATATGAAAATATCTATCAATTAGGCGGAATGGAAGTTGTTGCCACAAGAGTAAATGCCAATTCGGCCATACCTTCATCTTTATTAGATAGTAGCTTCATTGCAAAAAATAATTTAGGAACAGATCTTCCTTATATTTTAGATCAAACTCCCTCGGTCGTGGTTACTTCTGATGCTGGAAACGGAATTGGTTATTCAGGCGTTCGTATTAGAGGATCAGATCCAACTCGTGTTAATGTATCTATTAATGGAATACCAGTGAATGATGCAGAATCACAAGTCGTGTATTGGGTAAATTTTCCAGATCTCGCTTCTTCTGCCAATTCCATCGAAATTCAACGTGGCGCAGGCACATCTACCAATGGAGCGGGTACTTTTGGTGGAACAGTGAATATTTTAACGAACAATGAAAATGAGAAAGCTTTTGGAGAATTAAGTAATTCTTTTGGCTCTTTCAATTCCCATAAACACACATTGAAAATGGGAACAGGAAAACTTTATCCAACCAATAATAAACGAGATAATTATTTTAGTTTCGATTCTCGATTATCTTGGATTGCTTCCGATGGATATATTGATCGTGCATTTAGTGATTTAAAATCTTTTTATATTTCAAGTGCCTATTTCACAAAAAAATCCTCTTTACGTTTTGTTGCTTTCTCAGGAAAAGAAAAAACCTATCAAGCTTGGGGCGGTGTTCCGAAAGATTCGTTAGAAAAAAATCGCACATACAATCCTTATACCTACAAAAATGAAACAGATAATTATATTCAATCCAATTATCAACTCTTATATAATTTTAGTTTAAATGAAAAGTTAAAAGGAAATGTTTCTATGCATTATACGAAAGGCGCAGGATATTACGAACAGTTTAAAAAGAGCGATGACGTTTATGGTGAAGGATTATTCAGTTTCTATGGTTTAGATAATATCATTATTGGATCAGATACAATTACCTCTACGGACCTCGTTCGAAGAAGATGGTTAGACAATGATTTTTATGGAATGGTTTATTCAATGCATTATAGCCTGAATCAAAAATGGGAATTTGTTTTTGGAGGTGCATTTAATAAATATGATGGTAATCACTTCGGTGAAATTATTTGGGCTCAATATGCTATGAATTCAACTATCAATCAAGAATATTATAGAGATGCTGCGCAAAAAACGGACTGGAATAATTTTCTCAAAACAAATTACTGGATTTCTAAAAGCATCAATGCATATGTAGATCTTCAAATTAGAAATGTAAATTATCAATTCAATGGATTAGATCGCGATTTGAATATCGTGAATCAAAAAAGTAATTTGTTGTTTTTTAATCCGAAGTTTGGACTAACAGGTTACCTTCCAAAAAATCAACTTATTTATAGCTCTTTTGCGATGGCAAATAAAGAACCCAATCGAGATGATTTTACCTCCTCTTCTTTAAATTCTAGACCTCAACCCGAGTCTATGATGGATTTGGAATTAGGATATAAAATCTCATCTCTTAAAATTATGTTCAATATAAATTTTTATCATATGCAGTATAAGAATCAATTGGTTTTAACTGGAAAAATTAATGATGTTGGTTCCTATACGCGACAAAATATCGCTCAGAGTTATCGACAAGGAATAGAACTAGAAACCGGATTTAAAATAAATCAACATTTCAATTTTTCAATGAACGCTACATTTAGCAATAATAAAGTTTTAAATTATATTGAATATATGGATAATTGGGATACATGGTTGCAAGATTCTATTATTTATTCAAAAACAGACATTGCTTTTTCTCCATCAATGATTTTAGGAGGAACAATATCTTATAGCTTTAAATATAGTTCTAATGGAACTTTATTTTTAATGTTGCCTAATAGTAGGAAACCAGAAGTGAATAGCGAATTCAATGTAGCACTCCTTCCAAAATATGTGGGCAAACAATTTATCGATAATACTTCCAATGCCGAACGAATGTTAGACGGATATTTTGTTTGTGATGCAAGGATAACCTATAGCCGTAAAAGAAGCAATTCAGGAAGAAATCTTGCACTTAATTTTACATTAAGAAATATGCTGAATGAATTATATTCGAGTAATGCCTGGGCGTATACTTATTCTACGGGCGGACAAAAATATACTGATTTAGGATTTTATCCGCAAGCAGGAATAAATTTTCTAGTTGGTTTAACCCTTGGATTTTGATTGTAGCATTTCAGTAATTCGCAAATATTCTTTAACTGAATCAGCTTCGTTTTTTAAAATCACACTGGATATCGCCACACCTTTTAACTCATAATTAGATAATAAATGAATATTTTCATTCGTAATATTTCCAGAGGCGTAAACAGGAATTTTATAAGTGGAAATCATTTTTCGTAAATATTCATTACTGATATCAAAATGTGTTTTTAAAGGCTCCATTTTAGAGAAAAAAGGATTCAATAGGGCATATGAATATTTAATCTTATTGGATTGTAATCCTTCCAAATGATGAAAAGAACGAGTAATGAATATATCCCGTTTACGAATACGATACCATATCATCTTAGCCCAACATTTCATTTTCTTTTTTAAATGAGTTCGAGTAAAATGTATTCCTTTTAACTTGTATTTTAATGCTAACTGGTGATGCGAATGAATGATAATTCTATCATGATATTCTTTTGGAATCAATTCAATATATTCTTTCAGTTTTTTGGTACTGAATTTTGATTTTCTTAAATGCAAAACAGGTAAACCAGACTTAAATAATGAAATAACAACAGGAATTTCTGAAGTAAATTTATCAGGTGAGGTGATTACTGAAACAATCATTTTCTTAATGCAAATTCTTTTAATAATTCTGGATTTTTTTCAAAAGCGGTACCAATAACAATTACATCAGCCCCAGCATTCCATGCTTTTTCAGCATCTAGCAAATTTTTTATCCCACCACCCACAACTAATGGAATGAATATACTTTTTCGAATTTCAGAAATCATTTTTTCAGAAATGGGATTTAATGCACCGCTTCCACCATCCGCATAAATTAATTTCATTCCCAACATTTCCCCAGTAACCGCTGTAGCAACCGCAATTTCACTTTTATCATAAGGAATAGGCAATGTCTGACTCATATAACTGACTGTCGTTGATTTTCCACAGTCAATTAGCATATAACCTGTCGATATAGATTCTAATTTCGCGCGTTTAATTATAGGCGCTGCCATCACTTGCCTTCCAATTAATAATTCTGCATTACGGCCAGAAATTAAACTTAAGAAAAGTATAGCATCTGCTTCCGCATGTACTTGCATAACATCTCCCGGAAATAAAACTATCGGTAATTGACAATTTGATTTAATGATTCGAATGGTATGTTCAATTGTTCCCTCAGTTAATAAGCTGCCACCTAAAAAAATAAAGTCAACTTTTGCTTTTTCACAGTTACTGAGAAAATCAATAAAATCCTTTTCATTACCGATTTTATCTGGATCAACTAGAACTGCTAACATTTTAGTTCCAGGTTTACTTTTTTCTTTGATATGTGAATATATATTCAAGTGGGTAAATATAATCAGATTGTATTTACTAAAACATAATCCAAATCAAGATTGAAAAAACGGAGTGTCTCATTTTTAAATTCATCTTTTAATTTTATTCTTGTTTCAATTAACTTATTTTCAAAGTCAATTTTTGTTATTTCCATATTTTCGCGAAAAAAAACCGTTTCACCACCATGTTTTTTAAATAGGGCTTCCTTGGCCGACCAACATAAAATCATTTTTTCAACTTGATTAGTGCAAACCTCCAACTGTTCTTTTGGTGTTAAAAAGCGGTCCTTAATTTTTAAAATTCTTGAATTTATTTTTTCTAAATCTATACCAACCTCATTATCTTTTGAATAAATAATGCCTAACCAGGTTCCTGAATGTGAAATAGAAATAAAACCATTCTCTATCGTTGGTTTGCCATTTTTTAGATATTTAATTTCTGATAAGCCTAAACTTTTAATCATGATTCTAATAGCAATAAATGAACGTCGTATTTGAATATTTGAAATACTTAAAAGTTTAATATTTTCATTTTTAGATAACTGGACATTTTCTAGCAGCTCCTCCTCCGATTCCGTAAGGTGCCAAACTAAAATTTTATTCTCTGGATTATTTATTTGTAATTGTATGGGCATAGGATAAAGGCATCAATTTTGCTGATGTAAAAATAAATTAATTACTTTAGTAGGCTAATTTCATTTTCACTTTAGTTGATTTTGAAACCTTTAATATTTTGATTCTTATGAAAAAAATGAATAGAACGAAGTTTTTTGGATTATTACTCTTATTGAGTTTTAATTATTCAGCAGTATTTACTCAAGCGTTGTTCCCTTTTACAAGCGATAAAAAAGATGGTTTTATCAATAAAGAAGGAAAAGAAACCGTTTCTGCTACCTATGAAAAAGCCTATCCAATGGTGAATAATATGGCAAGGGTTAAAAAAGATGGAAAATTTGGATTTGTTAACTCGTCTGGTAAATTAGTTATCGAGTGTGAATACTCAAAAGTAACTGATTTCGGAGATGGTTTAGCTGGAGCTTATAAGGATGAAAAATGGATAGTTATTGACGAAAAAGGAACCAAAAAATTTGATGTTACCTGCAGTATGATGCACCCTTTTTCTGAAGGACTGGCGCATTTCGAATCATCTACTAAGCATGGTTTCATAGATAAAACTGGAAAAATTATTGTTACCGCCAAATACGATGGAGCACATGATTTTCATGAGGGATTAGCTCGTGTAAAAACAAATTCTAAATGGGGCTTCATTGACAAAACAGGCAAAGTAGTTATTCAAGCAAAATACGATATGGCTTGGGATTTTTCAGATGGAATGTCTAACTTTTTGATTGGTGAAGAAGGAAAAGGAAAATGGGGATTTATTGACAAAACAGGTGAAGTGGTAATAGAGGCAAAATTTGATAAGGCATGGCAATTTGTAAATGGAAGAGCTAAAGTGAGAGTGGGAGATTTCAATACAGGTAAATTCGGATACATCGATAAAACAGGTAAAATTGTTATCGAAGCAACTTATGATTCAGCTAATGATTTTAGTGATAACGCAGCTTGTGTTGCCTCTGGAGTAGGAACTTCAAAAAAATGGGGATATATCAATACCGATGGAAAAATGATTATCACTCGACAGTTTGCTCAACCAGGTGATTTTGAGGGAGGTCTTGCAAAAGTAAGAACAGGAGACTTGAAGACTGGAAAAGAAGGATATATAAATAAATCGGGTGTTTATGTATGGACAAAAAAATAGTTAAAAAATATATCTTTGTTAAAAGGGGCTTTTTTAGCCCCTTTTTTTTGTTTTAATAGCCGTATTCTTAACTTTGTATTCAAATTAATCTATTAAATAAAATTATGAGTTCAACTGCCGACAAAAAAATTCTTCCCTATAAAGTGAAGGATATGAATCTAGCTGATTGGGGGAGAAAGGAAATTCTTTTAGCTGAAGAAGAAATGCCAGGATTAATGTCCCTACGCACGGAATATGGTAAATCTAAACCTCTTGCTGGTGCTCGCATCGCGGGATGTTTGCATATGACTATTCAAACGGCTGTTTTAATAGAAACATTAATAGAACTTGGTGCCGAAGTAACTTGGTCATCATGTAATATTTTTTCTACACAAGATCATGCAGCTTCAGCAATTGCTGCTGCTGGTATTCCAGTTTATGCTTGGAAAGGAATGAATAACGAAGAGTTTGACTGGTGTATAGAGCAAACTTTATTCGCATTTAAAGATGGCCAACCATTAAATATGATTTTAGATGACGGTGGTGATTTGACAAATATGGTATTAGATAAATATCCAGAATTGGTTTCAGGAATTCGTGGAATTTCAGAAGAAACTACAACGGGTGTCCATCGATTATATGAAAGAATGGTAAAAGGAACTTTACCACTTCCAGCAATTAATATCAATGACTCGGTTACCAAATCTAAATTTGATAATAAGTATGGTTGCCGTGAATCGCTTGTAGATGCTATTAGGCGAGCAACTGATGTTATGATGGCAGGAAAAGTTGCTGTTGTTGCTGGATATGGCGATGTTGGAAAAGGATCAGCTCTTTCGTTAAGTAGTCAAGGTGTTAGAGTAATTGTCACAGAAATAGATCCAATTTGCGCATTGCAAGCTGCAATGGATGGTTATGAAGTAAAGAAAATGGAAGACGCTGTAAAACGCGCCGATATCGTTGTTACTGCCACTGGAAATAAAGATATTATTACCGAAAAGCATTTTCGATTAATGAAACACAATGCTATCGTTTGTAATATCGGTCACTTCGATACAGAAATCGATATGGCTTGGTTAAATAATACTTATGGAAATTCAAAAGATATTATTAAACCGCAAGTTGATAAATATACAATTGAAGGGAAAGATATTATTGTACTTGCAGAAGGTCGTTTAGTAAATCTTGGTTGTGCAACCGGACATCCTTCTTTTGTTATGTCTAATTCATTCACCAACCAAACATTGGCTCAATTAGAGTTATGGATGAATACAAAAAATTATGAAAACAAGGTTTACACCTTGCCAAAGCATCTGGATGAGAAAGTAGCTATATTACATTTAGCTAAAATTGGAGTAGAAATAGATGTGCTTTCAAAAGATCAAGCTGATTATATTGGTGTGAAAGTCGAAGGCCCATTTAAGTCAGATATGTACAGATATTAATAGCAGATTAGTACTACTATTAAAGCCCGGGTTAACCGGGCTTTTTTTTTATTAAATTTTAAATTGTGATAGCAAATGATTTAATTATAAATACGTAATATCGTTCCATCAAAAAATGTTTGATACCTTTTTAATGAATTGGTAGCGGGGCCAGAATAAAGACTTCCATCAGTTAATAAAAATTGAGACCCACAACTATTATCCTTTAAAATAATTGCACTACTAGAATCAAAAGTTACTTGACCTTCTTCTGTTGGATTATAAGGGCAATGACGATCAAAAGCCACAAATGTATCCTGTGAATAGCGATAAACAACAATTCCTCTTGAGCCGCCACCTAAATACATAGAGCCACCAACAGCCATTAAATTAATATATTCAGGGTTGTTAATATTAATTTCTATATCCACCAATACATTGGGGATAATATTATTCCTCTCACGATTACAAGAAATAAAAACTATTCCTATTATTACAACGCAAAAAATTCTTAACTTTCTCATCGGATATAAATTTACAATATAATTATGAAAACTAAACAATGGCTTTTATTATTAACGGTTATATTACTTTCACTAGTATCAAGTCCTGCATTTTCTCAAGAAGGAGAATCAATCAAAAAACAAGAAAAAAGATTATCCAAGAAAAAAC
>JBIPLT010000186.1:0-6159 GCA_044368255.1 Flavobacteriales bacterium | reverse complement strand
CCACTAAAGGGTTTACAAATTATTGGAATGTTGGAATCAAGAGCATTAGATTTTAAAAATATCATTTTACTTTCTGCCAATGAAGATGTGTTGCCGAAAGGAAATAATTTACAATCCTTGATTCCGTATGATTTAAAACAATATTACAAATTGCCAACCTATAGAGAAACAGATGCTGTTTTTGCACATCATTTCTATCGATTGATTCAACGTGGTGTGAATGTAAATTTATTTTATAATTCATCGGGAGATAAAATGGGTGGTGGTGAAAAAAGCAGATTCCTTTTGCAACTTTTAGAAGAATTTCCTGAAAATATTCCCAACACTAAACTTCAAGAAATTCATGCTTCCTTCTCGCATCTAGCAACCGATAAATCAGAATTAAATGTAAAAAACTCCCCAGAAATAATAGGTAAAATCAATTTATTACTAGAAAGCGGATTATCGCCTTCTGCCATAGCTAAATATTTGGATTGTCCATTAGACTTTTATTACCAATATGTGGTTGGTTTAAGAGAAAAAGATTTTGATGAAAATATTGATGACGCTCGATTTGGAACCATCATTCATCATATTTTACAATTACTTTATACACCTTTCATTGGTAAAAAACTAGAAAAAGAAAATCTAGTTAAAATGAAATTGCTCTTGCCCGAAATATCAACGGCCTGTTTTCTTGAAGAAATGAAAAATGCAGATATTACTACAGGTAAAAATTATTTAAGTAATAAAGTAATTCTACAATATTGCGAAAAAGTAATTGACCATGATTTGGAATTAATTAAAGAGGGTGAATTAGTTATTTTAGAATTAGAACAATCGTTAAAAGAAATTTTTTCTGTTTATCCCTTGGGAATTGAAACCAAAATCTATTTAAAAGGTACTGTAGATCGAATAGATCGTTATAAAGGAGAAACACGAATCATTGATTACAAAACTGGAAAAACAGATGAGATTTCATTGAAAATTACTGACCCAGATAAATTAGCCGATAAATCAAAAGCTATTCAATTGATGATTTATGCTCTTTCGTATATGAAGAAAAATAATTTGTCGAATGCTAAAAGTATGCATTACGGACTTCGACAAATAGAAAACATTGAAATTCCATTGAATATTTTAGGAAATAAAGAAATCAATTTATCTGACGAAGAATTGCTAACGAACACATTAACAGAAATGATTCAAGAATTATTAGATGAAACAACGATATTTAGCCATGAATCCAAATGGGAATATTGTAAATTCTGCCAATAATGTTTTGTATTTTTAAAGTAAATAAGTATTAAAAGTTGATGCCGAAGTTTCACTCAACATATTTCCGATCTACATTTAAAAGAATTTTTCTTTTAACTATTTTTTTCTTCTCCTTTTTAATTAATTATTCTCAGAGTTCAACTAAATTCTACTACAACCCCAGTAAAATTCGTTTGGAATCTATTGGAATTAGAAGCGGATTTGGTGTAATTATTCCTCATCGTGAATCCATGTTGCATTTAGTTACGGGACATGTGGTTTCAACAGAAATTTATATTGAAAAATGTGGCTCTAAACATCTTTGGAATAAAAAATACAACTTTCCCACCTCAGGAATTAGTTTCTATTCTGGATTTTTATCGAGCCCAGAGGTACTAGGAAATGCTTTTGCAATCGATTATTACACCAACCTACATTTTATAAAAAAGAAAAGATTTTTATTTGATTTAAGATTGGCATCTGGTATAGGATATCTGACCAAAACTTTTGATCCGCAAGAAAATAATCATAATGTGGCTATCGGCTCAAAAATAAATGTTAGTATAGGCGCTTCATTTGATTTGAAATTCAGTCTAAATAGTAAATGGCAACTTGCTACCGGACTCTCGTTAAAACATTTTTCAAACGGTTCATTTAGCACTCCTAATTTGGGAATCAATATCCCTGTAATAATGATTGGGCTAAAAAGAAATTTTAGTAAACATGGTTCTGGAAATTTTACCAATTTAGATTCTACTATCACAAAGTTAAAAGCGAATCATGAAAAATTTCAACGCTATTCTGCTACTATTGGTATTGGAGCGAAAGAAATTTATCCTGCAGGAGGAAATCGATATGGAACTTATTCTTTTGAATTGAATGCGATATACTATGCCACTATTAAATCTGGATTTTCTGCCGGAATGGATATTATTCATAATGTGGCTTTATATAAACATGCTTATTATTTAGATACATTAACGAATTTAAAACCTATACAATTTACTCAATTTGCGATTAACATTGGCTACGTTCAAACCTTCGATCATTTTGAATTATTTCTTCAAAATGGATTTTATTTAATCAATAAATACAAAAAAGATGGTGGAATTTACCAACGTTTAGGAGGGCGGTATTATTTCAAAAAAAATATAGTTGCACATTTTGCTTTGAAAACTCACTTTGCAAAAGCAGATTATTTTGAGTTGGGTGTTGGATATTATTTCAGCAATGAAAAGAAAGAAGAAGAACATCTATTGATGAAATTTTAAAATGAATAAAATACTCCTACTATTTATAATTCTATTCGCTTTTTCTTGCAAAAAAGGAGAAGAGGCTGGTTGTTTTACACCAACTGGTGATATCAAAAAAGAAAGTCGTTCGTTGGAGAATTTTTCTAAAATTACTTTATATGATAACATTAATGTGATTTTAATTCCTGGAACAGAAAACAAAGCCGAAGTGGAAGCTGGTGAAAATTTAATACCAGGAATTTCTACTAAAATTGAAAATGGAGAATTGATTATCACCAATGAAAATACGTGCAATTATACTCGAACCTATAAAGTTCCTGTAAATGTTTATATCACTTTTAATTCATTAAGAGAAGTAACTCATTATGGAGGCGGAAAAATATCTAATCAAGATACCATTCAACAATCGTATTTCGGAATCACACAATATAACGGTGCAGGAGATTTTGATTTTACTTTTGATTGTGATTCTATGATTGCATTACTCCATACGGGAGCAGGAAATTTAAATGCAAAAGGAAAAGTGAATTATGGTTATTTATATGCTGCTGCAAATTCCATTTTTAATTGTGAAAATTTAGTGGTGCAAAATATGCATATCAACAATAAAACAACCGGTAATTTTTATGTTCATGCATTGATAAATTTATTAGTAGAAGTGCGTTCTAATTCTACTGTTTATTATAAAGGATCACCTAATTTATCAATTATTAGAAATTCAACAGGTGAAGTTTTACCATTTTAAAAATTGAAATATGGAAATTACACTTATTAGTTGAGGAATCGTTTCAGGAGAGAATTTTGATTATTTCGGTGAAAATACTTTTGAAGAAAAATTGATTCGTTATTGAATTATCTTCGCCAACTCTCGATTGTAAATTATCATTTGATTAACCACGTCGAAGACAAGACAAGTAAATAGTATAAAGCTGCTTAAATACGAATTCCTATAATACAAACATCATCTACCTGCTCCAAATCGCCTTTCCATTGGTTAAAAACCATTTCCAGTTTTTCGTTTATTATTTTTGGTTCAGCGTTGGCATTCTCCAAAAGTAATTTCTTCAAGTTCGAATATTTAAACTTCTTTCCCCCTCCGACCGAGTCATCCGGGCGGGCTTTCTCTCCTCCAAATTGATCGGCATAACCATCGGTGAACAAAAAGAGTGCGGAGAGTGAGAGTGGGAGCGAATGAGTTGTAAATGGTTTCGGGTTTTCCGTTTTACCAATCGGCTGTTTATCCGCTTTTATTTCTTTCATTTCTCCGTTATCGATATACCAAAGCGGATTATTTGCTCCTGCCCATTTTATCTTTTGCTCTCCGATCTTCGCACTTCGGTCTATAGCGATTAGCGATATGTCCATTCCGTCTTTAACGTCTTGTGTGCTCTTCTTAAATGTTTCAAGAATTAATTCTCTCGTATTATCCAAAATATTTCCAGGATCAATCAACCCAAATTCTTTCACACTTCGCGTTAGTGCATTGGAACAAACAATACTCACCATGGCTCCAGGAACTCCGTGACCGGTGCAATCGGCAGCGGCATAGAAAATAAAATCATCCGTTACTTCGAAGAAATAAAAATCTCCGGCAACAATATCTTTCGGAATATACAGCAGAAAATTTTCTGGTATATTTCTATCAATTTCTTCCTTAGTGGCTAAAATGGCTTGCTGCAATCTCTGGGCATAATTGATGGAATCGGTAATTTCTTTGTGTTTTTCTTCTACGATTTCTTTTTCGTGTTTTAATTCTTGTGTTCTTTCTTGAACTGTTTTTTCCAAAACAAGTTTTTGTTTTCTCAATGCATTTGTTCTCCATCTAAATAATAAATACAACAACAACACGAAACACGAAACATAGCAAACCCGAAACCAAGTGGTATGCCACCAAGGCGGATGAATTGTAAATTCATACTCGAAGGTTTTACTCCATTTATTGGCAGAACTAATGGCTTTTACTTTGAAAATATATTTACCATAAGGTATATTTCTGTAATCTGCTTTGTTATCTGATGTTAAACTACTCCAATCAGGATCGAGGCCTTCTAATTTATATTGATATTTTATTTTATGTGGTGCGGACCAATCAATGGCACTGAAATTAAATGTTAAGTGATTAAGGTAATAGGGTAATTCTAAATCTTTAGGGTAATTATGAAAATCGGCAACGCCAGTAAATTTTATATTTTTCAGTTCTTCATTTTCATTTGTAATCAAGCTGTCTTTTATTTCTGCTTTTATACTTCGGTAATCCACAAAATTCTCTTGCAAATAAATATTCTCTAATTCAATTTCGGGTTCTTTTTCATTCAACTTAAATTCATTTAAATTAAGCGTTGTTAAAGCTTTGCCACTGCCCCACCATATTCTGTTTTTGCTGTCAAGCAATACAGAATTTTGAAAAAAGTCTTCCGCTTTTAACCCATCTTCTTTGTGAAATACCAGTATTTGGGTATTGCTTTTTTCTTCGCCATTTTGTAGTTTTGTGGTAGACAATCCGCCCCCACCAACCACAAAACAGTTTAGCCCTTTCTCTGTGCTTAACCAAAGGTTTCCGCTTTTATCTTCTAACATTGACCAGACGTAATTACTACTCATGCCTTCCTTGTCGGTATAATGCGTAAAGGATTTCCCATCGTATTTACTCACGCCTCCGCCATTAGTACCGAACCAAAGGTTTCCGCTTTTATCTTCTAACATTGACCTGACGTAATTACTACTCATGCCTTCCTTGTCGGTATAATGCGTAAAGGATTTCCCATCGTATTTACTCACGCCTCCGCCATTAGTACCGAACCAAAGGTTTCCGCTTTTATCTTCTAACATTGACAAGACGTAATTACTACTCATGCCTTCCTTGTCGGTATAATGCGTAAAGGATTTCCCATCGTATTTACTCACGCCTCCGCCATCTGTACCGAACCAAAGGTTTCCGCTTTTATCTTCTAACATTGACCAGACGTAAGAAGAATTCATACCCTGATCTACATCCAAATATTGGATATTAGCAATGGCGTTGTCTTTCATTCGGAGAGGTAAAGCAGGAGTGGGTTTTGGTTGGATGGTTTTTACTTTTTTGCCATTAGCAGGAATTTTTATTCCTGTTTTTACTTTCGCATTAATTGAATTTAAAATGTAATGAGAGGTATCGTTTTTGGAAATTTTTGGAACATTAATTCTTGTCAATTTACTTTCATCAACTGGTATTCTTGGTAAATTTTTAGGAATTTTATGTCTGTTGGGATGAGCGTTTAGCACTTTTCCTTTTCCTGCTTTTACTTTTATTGGTTTAGAAACAGAATCGGGATGGATTTTGCGCCCCCCTCCGGCTCCCCCCGAAAGGGGGAGAGAAATGCCAGTGCGTAGCGTATCGCCCAATGAATTTACAATCGGCTTGATGCTATCACCGGTAACAGGATTTATTTTATAGCCTTCTTTTGTATTTAGTGAATATGATTTTGGTTGAGGAAAAAGGGCGGGGCCGGTTTTTTCGCTGCAAGAATTGTTTTTGCCACATGATGTGATAAAAATCAATAAAATATAAATTAAATAATTACGCATTGAGTTGTTTTATAAAAATATGTGCGGGCACCAACTGTATTTGTTTTCCATCTTTAATCATCGTGTCTTTTTGATTGAGTGTGATAATAATTCCTGATTTCAATTT
>JBIPLT010000025.1:0-18605 GCA_044368255.1 Flavobacteriales bacterium | reverse complement strand
TTGTTGACAAAGAAGACTTTGTATCTGAGACACTTGCAAAAATATATGAAAAACAAGGCTACTTCGATAAAGCCATAAAGGTCTATCAGAAATTAAGTTTGAAATTTCCCGAAAAAAACAGTTACTTTGCATCCCTTATTGAAAAAACGGAACTTCAAAAGGCAATAGAAAAACAGAAAAAACAAAAATAATATGGCAGCGGTTGTATCAATTTTAATCATTTTAGTAAGTATTCTCATCATAGGAATAGTAGTTATTCAAAATCCCAAAGGAGGAGGAGTTTCTTCTGGTTTTGGTTCGGTGAATCAAATTGCAGGTGTAAAACAAATGACCGAAGGAGTGGAAAGAATTACATGGATTTTGGCAGTAGTTTTATTCGTTTTATGCTTAGCATCTGCTTACATCTTAGGAGGCTCAAATGGCTCAGCTAAAAATGATGTAACCTATAATGAGGCAAATCCTGAAACAAGTATTCAAACAGAAGGTATCGAATCTACTGGTACAGGAGTTCCTCCAGTAGGTAAATAATTCTGAAAATAAAATTTATAAAATGTCTTTGCTCAGCAAGGACATTTTTTATTTGCTCTCGATACAAATATGCTTGTGCACTATAGACTCAAGCAACAACATAAAAAAATAAAAAAATAAAATATGGCAACTAACGTTACACCCATCGCAGACAGAGTTTTAGTTGAGGCTGATGCCGCAGAAACAAAAACAGCTTCAGGAATCATCATTCCAGATACAGCAAAGGAAAAACCTCAAAGAGGAACTATCATTGCCGTTGGAACCGGAAAAAAGGATGAACCAATGACGGTAAAAAAAGGAGATAAGATTCTTTACGGAAAATATTCTGGAACGGAAGTTTCTATTGACGGAAAAGATTATTTGATTATGAAAGAGAGTGATATTTACGCAATCATCTAAATTAGCGAATGAGCCAATAAGCGAATTAGCAAATGAAATACCAAGAAATCTCAATACTAAAATCTAACTACTAAAAATCTAAAGAAATGGCTAGCAAGAATATTTCCTTCAGTGGAGAAGCAAGAGAAAAATTAAAAAAAGGTGTAGATGCTTTGGCAGATGCAGTGAAAGTTACATTAGGTCCTAAGGGGAGAAATGTGGTTATCGATAAAAAATTCGGAGCACCGCATGTAACAAAAGATGGTGTTACCGTTGCAAAAGAAATTGAACTTTCGGATAAGGTTGAAAATTTAGGTGCGCAAATGTTAAAAGAAGTTGCTTCTAAAACTGCTGATTTAGCAGGAGACGGAACTACTACTGCAACTGTGTTAGCACAAGCTATCGTTACTGGTGGATTAAAAAATGTGGCTGCAGGAGCAAATCCGATGGATTTGAAAAGAGGAATTGATAAAGCAGTTATTGCTGTTGTTGAACATTTGAAAAAGATTTCGAAAGAGGTTGGTAACGATAATAAAATGATTGAGCAAGTTGCAACTATTTCTGCCAACAATGATGCAACAATTGGAAAATTGATTGCTGAAGCGATGGCGAAAGTGGGTAATGAAGGAGTGATTACAGTCGAAGAAGCGAAAGGAACAGAAACAGAAGTAAGAACTGTAGAAGGAATGCAATTCGATAGAGGATATTTATCTCCATATTTTATCACTGATGCAGAAAAAATGGAAGTAGTCATGGAAAATCCATTCATCCTTATTACTGATAAAAAGATTTCTAATTTGAAGGAGATTCTACCCATTTTAGAACAATCGTTACAAACAGGTCAACCACTTTTAATTATTGCTGAAGATATCGAAGGAGAAGCAATTCAAACATTAGTTGTAAACCGTTTACGCGCAAATTTAAAAATTGCTGCAGTGAAGGCTCCAGGTTTTGGTGATAGAAGAAAAGCAATGTTAGAAGATATTGCTTCTTTAACCGGTGCAACTGTTATTTCTGAAGAGCAAGGTTACAAATTGGAAAATGCAGAATTATCTCATTTAGGAAGAGCCGAAAAAATAACGATTGATAAAGACAATACAACTATCGTTGATGGTGCTGGAGATAAAAAAGATATTGAAGCGAGAAAAGCGCAAATTAAAGCTCAAATCGAACAAACCACTTCTGATTACGATAAAGAAAAATTAGTTGAGCGTTTGGCAAAACTTTCAGGCGGTGTAGCGGTGCTACATGTAGGTGCAGCCACCGAAGTTGAAATGAAAGAGAAAAAAGACCGTGTGGATGATGCTCTAGCTGCTACACGTGCTGCTGTGCAAGAAGGAATTGTTGCTGGTGGTGGGGTTGCTTATATCCGTACCATTTCTTCATTAGACAAATTGAAAGGAATTAACGATGATGAGAATACAGGAATTGCTATTGTTAAACGCGCCATTGAAGAACCTTTGAGAGTGATTGTAGGAAATGCAGGTTTAGAAGGATCGGTGATTGTAAATAAGGTGAAAGAGGGAAAAGATGATTACGGATTCAATGCACGTACTGAAGAGTATGAACATTTAATTAAAGCCGGAGTTATTGATCCCACCAAAGTAACTCGTGTTGCCTTAGAAAATGCGGCTTCGATTGCAAGTATGCTATTGACCACTGATTGTGTTATTTCAGAAAATGAAGAAGATGCACCAGCAATGCCAGGAATGGGTGGAATGCCAGGAATGGGCGGTATGGGTGGAATGATGTAAGAAAAACAAATAGTATAGTGAACCCTGACGGAAACGTTGGGGTTTTTTCTTGTTCAAAGTTTAAAGTTCAAAGTTTTTGAAAGATTAAAACTAATTTTTGTTAAGTATCTGTTAAAGTAAAATCATTAACTTGTTCCTGTCTTAATTTTATATCAGAAATATTCTGTGAAAACAAAACTACTGCGATCGTTGATTTTACTTGCTACGCTTTCTGTAGTTGGAATTATTATTGCTCAGATTTATGTGATTAATGCGAATTTAAACATCCAAAAAGATTATTTGAAAATTCAATATGATCAATTAACGTTGGATAAAAAAAAATTCGAAGAACAGCAAAAAATTTTCAATGATCGAGTTACCATTGCTCTTTCTCATATCACGGAGAAGATTTTGAATATTTATAATGATCCTTCACAGATTTATAATAACGTGAAGCAATTAGATACGAATTTCTTTGTTGTAAGAATTAATGACACACTCCACCCTGCTCTGCTAGAAAGATTATTAAAAAATGAATTTGATTTAAGTAATATCAAGGAAGATTTCCAATATGCGATTTATGATTGTTTTGATAATTCAGTCGTATTCGAAGGATTTGTTTCTTTCGATTCAACCAAGGTAAATGACAATGAAAAAAATCTAAGTGATGTGCAATGGGAACAAGATGGACATTATTTTTCAGTGTATTTCCCGAATAAAACTAAATTTCAAGAATTGGTTCATCCGATAAAAATTGAATCATCGCAAATCTGGTTTTATACCCTTATTATCATTCTGATTGTGTTTGTGTTTTTCGGTTACGCTGTTTGGGTGATTTTGAAACAAAAAAGATTATCTGATGTGAAAAATGATTTCATCAATAATATGACACATGAATTAAAAACTCCTATTTCTACGATTTCCATTTCAAGTGAAGTTTTATTGAAGCCGAACATCACTGATGATCCAGAAAGAGTGAATCAATATGCAAGAATTATTTATAATGAAAATAAAAGATTAGAAAATCAGGTGGAGCGAGTTTTACAATTAGCCACCTTAGATAAAGAGAAAATTGTTTTGAAGAAAACAATACTAGATATCCACGAATTAATTTCACAAGCAGCAGAAAATTTCAAACCTGCTATACAATCCGTAGGAGGAAAAATTGAATTGGAATTGAATGCAAAAGATTTTACCGTGGAAGGAGATAAAGTTCATATTTCAAATATTATTAATAATCTTTTGGACAATGCTAGAAAATACGCTGAGCAAGTGCCAGAAATAATTATCAAAACCTCGAATGAGAAAAATGGAATTTGTATTTCAATAAAAGATAATGGAATTGGAATTTCGGCAGAGGCACAAAAACAAATTTTTGATAAATTTTATCGCGTTCCTACAGGTAATGTGCATAATGTAAAAGGATTTGGTTTGGGATTGTATTATGTGAAATACATGGTGGAAGAACATGGGGGAAGAGTGAGAGTGGAAAGTAGAGCGAGAACGGAGAATGAGATCGAAGGTGGAAGTACTTTTATTGTGTATTTGCCGTTTTGACCCTTCTGTCCTGCGGACATCTCCCCTTGGAAAAGAGAGAATGAAGAAAAGTGGAGTAAGACCCCTCTGCCTCGAAGATTCGGCATCTCCCCTTGGAACTTTTCTCACGACCGAAGGGAGTATAAGGGGAGAAGGAAGAAAAGTGGAGTAACCTCTGCCTCGAAGACTCGGCATCTCCCCTAGGAACTTTTCTCAAGACCGAAGGGAGTATAAGGGGAGAATTGAAGAGAAGTTTAGTTAAACCCCTCTGCCTCGAAGATTCGGCATCTCCCCTTGGAAAGGGGAGAAGGAAGAAAGTGATAAATAAAATAGTTAAGAAAATATTATGATAAGCAAAGGAACGATATTATTAGTAGAAGATGATATGAATCTAGGATTCGTGATCCAGGATAATTTGAAGATGAATGGATATAAAGTTCATTTATGTTCGGATGGGAAAATGGGATTGAAGCAATTCAATGAGGCAGAATATGACCTATGTATTTTGGATGTGATGTTGCCGCATAAAGATGGATTTACCTTGGCGGAAGATATTCGCAAGACGAATAAAAAAGTGCCGATTGTTTTTTTGACAGCGAAATCGATGACGGAAGATAAAATCAAAGGATTTAAATCGGGTGGTGATGATTATATTACGAAACCATTCAGCACAGAAGAGTTTTTATTACGAGTGGAAGTGATATTGAAACGCAGTAATAAATCGGAAGAGAAAAAAGCAGATACGAATTATCCTATTGGGAGTTATGAATTTGTAAGTGAAAATTTTATTTTGAAAAGAAACGATGCCGAACAAAAATTAACGAAAAAAGAAGCAGAAGTTTTGAAATTATTATGTCAGCATAAAGGAAATGTGTTGCCGCGTGAATTAGTTTTAAATATGGTTTGGGGTGATGATACTTATTTTAATGGAAGAAGTTTGGATGTTTTTATAACGAGATTGAGAAAATATTTGAAGGATGATACAAAAATAAAAATCACCAATGTTCATGGAGTTGGGTTTAAGTTGGAGGATTGATTGATTGATTAATTGATTGATTGATTAGGGAATTAAAACCCCTCCGTCTCGAAGACTCGACACCTCCCCTAGGATAAGGGGAGGATTGCGTTCACTACGAAACTAAAATTATCCTTATTTACAAAGTTTAAAATTAAAAAATCTGCAAATTATTTTTCCGGTTCAAAGTCTAGCATAAGAGAATTCATGCAATAGCGTTTTCCCGTGGGTTTGGGTCCGTCATCGAAAATATGACCGAGATGTCCTTCACAACGACCGCAAACTACTTCGACACGAATCATTCCATGTGAGCGATCTTCATGGTAAATTACCGCATCTTTTCGGATGGTTTCAAAAAAACTGGGCCATCCGCAAGAAGAACCAAATTTTGCATCTGATTTGAATAATTTATTTCCACAAGCAGCGCAATAATAAATTCCGAGGCCAGTATGGTTCCAATATTTACCCGAGAAAGCGTATTCTGTGCCTTTTTCCCGAGCGATATAATAAATACTGTCTGGAAGTGCCGCTTTCCATTGTTCGTTCGTTAAATTCAATTTATTCGTGTCGGTGCGGGAATAGTAAGGATTGTTGGTTGGAGCAGACATGGATTGGTTTTCGTTTTTAGTTTTTTGTTCTTTATTGGATGCTTGCGTTGAACAGCAGAGTAATGTAATTACAGTTGCCAATAAAATGAATAATTGCTTCATGGCTTCAAAATTATGCTATTTGAACGAGGAAAAACTTAATTTATGTTATGAAATGGGAGTTAAAAAATGTGAAATTCCATATCAAACAAAAAACCGTTAATTGTCGATAAAGGAGAAGATTATTCTAAAAAGAAAAAACCCTCCTTCGCTAAAGCTCCGGAGGGTAATACACAACCTAATAAATGAACTGGTTCAACCACAAACCATTTTATCCTAATAACTCTTTCACGATTCCTTGAATCACTTTTCCATCGGCTTTACCATTGAGTTTAGCCATGGATGGCCCCATTACTTTTCCCATATCAGCAGCAGAAGTTGCGCCTACTTGTGCAATCACTTCTTTGATGATAGCACGAATTTGATCTTCACTCATCTGCTCTGGCAAATAGGCTTTGATAATATTCGCTTGGAATACTTCTGGATCTTCGAGATCTTTTCTTCCTTGTTGCTTGTAAATATCTGCCGCTTCAATTCGTTGCTTATACATCTTTTGCAAAATCTTTGCTTCGGCATCTTCTGTAACTTCTCCAGTTCCCTTAGTAGATTCCAATAGCAAAGCAGCTTTGATTGCGCGCAACGCCTCTAGCTTTTCTTTTTCTTTTGCAAGCATGGCTGATTTAATATCAGCGTTTATTTTTTCGGTTAGTGACATAATTTTTTGTTTAAAGTTCAAGGTTTAAGGTTATGTCCAACTTTGAACATTGAACCTTAAACCTTCAAACAAATTAATCAACGTTATCGTGTAAGAATGAATTGTTCGATTTCAAGCCTGTTGTCTTATTTCCATTCTCATCTGTTTCTTCCGTTACTGTATATTTTGATACAGTTGATTCAGATGAATGCGGAGTGTTCAACAAACTTACATTTCTTCTCTTGTAAGCTGGTTCATTTTCTAAATCAGCTAAACCCGATGGAGTTTTCAATTTATTGCTCAACTCTTTAATTTTAGAGAAACGATCGGATGATCTTTTTTGTTGTTCCTCCGTTGAAAGATGAGAAATATTTTCTTCTGAATCAGATTCAGAAGTTGAGTTTTCAATAGCTGAATTCGATTTTTTCTCTTCTTCTAATGAATCATCCAACCAGTAATATTTCTTTTTCTCTTCTGTTTTCACAGTCTCTACTTTCGGAACTTCAGCTATTGGAGTTGGAGTAACAGGAGTAGAATTAATTGGGGTTTCACTCTTCGATACGCTTCGTTCCTCGCTACTCAGAGTGACAGACTCCTGAGAAGTAGTATTTGAAATAGTTTCTTTCCATTCTGATTTCACTTCGGTAATCGGTTCAACTGTTTTCATGAACGGTTCTTCAGAAGCCGTTTTGATTTCGAATTCAATTGTTGCCTGTGTTTTTATTTCTGATTTTAAAACAGGCGCTTCTGTTTTCCAAGTAGTTTCTTCCTTCTTCAAATATGGCTCATCAGTTTTCACCAAAATATTTTCGGTTGGAGATGAAATTTGATTTACTACTGGCTTCTCTTCAACAAGAGTTACATATTTTTTTTCTGGCTCAGAAGCGGTCAATGATGAATTCACACTTCCAGATTTGAAACCAGTTGCGATGATAGTAATATGAACTTTTTCTCCCAATGCTTCATCAATACCATAACCTATTTTTACGTCAGCCGTATTACCTGTTGCTTCTTGAATCAAGTCGGTAATCTCTCCAAACTCATCCATTGACAATTCCGTTTTTCCAGAGGTAATATCAAGTAAAACAAATCTTGCTCCGCGAATATCATGATCATTCAATAAAGGTGAATTTAATGCATGCTCTATAGCTTTTAAAGCACGATTATCGCCTTCAGCAGTTCCTGAACCCATCAACGCAACACCACTACTTTTCATTGCAGTGTTCACGTCATTGAAGTCAACGTTCATATGCTTCGTTAATGAAATTAATTCAGCAATACTTTTTGCTGCACTTGTTAAAACATTATCGGCTTTACCAAAAGCTTCACCTATTCCTAAATTTCCGTAAATCTCTCTCAATTTATCATTGTTGATTTTTAGTAAGCAATCTACATTTCTCGTTAATTCTGCCAAACCTTCTTCGGCTTGTGCACGTTTTCTTTTTCCTTCAAACATAAATGGAATAGTAACGATTCCTACGGTGAGGATTCCCATTTCTTTACAGGTTTGAGCAATGATTGGAGCAGCACCAGTTCCAGTTCCTCCACCCATTCCTGCAGTGATAAAAACCATTTTGGTATTTGCGCCAAGCATGTCGCGAATCGCATCAATACTTTCGATAGCAGAATTTCTTCCCATTTCTGGAATAGAGCCTGCTCCGAGACCTTGCGTGAGTGAAGTTCCTAATTGAATTTTTAATGGCACTGGAGAAATATCTAATGCTTGTTTGTCGGTATTACATACAATGAAATCTACGCCTGTGATTCCTTGTTTGTACATGTGGTTAACGGCATTACTGCCTCCGCCACCTACACCAATCACTTTGATGATCGATGTTTGCTCCTTTGGGAGATCGAATTTGATGAAGTTGTTTTCCATGTTCATTTATTTTTTGGTTGGTTGTGTGTTTGTTTTGATACACTATGCATCGTGTATGTTATTATCTCTTTTTGGTCCGCGATGCATCGCAGATTTCCGCGCCCTGAAGGACGTGGTTATTTGATGTCCTCGTCTTCAAAGAAACTTTTGGTGCCTCCGAGAATTTTCTCAAAGAAAGATCCTTTGCTTTTTTTAGAGTGAGTTTTTGCTGTTTTGTGATTTTCACTTCGCAATTGCTTTTCGTATTTCTCAAATCCTTTGATGACAAGTCCAACACCTGTTGCATACAATGGACTTGCCACATCATCGGCACCTTTAGAAAGATGTTCGTTCGGATAACCTACGCGAGCATCCATACCAGTAATGTATTCGAATAATTGAGAAATATGTTTTAATTGAGAACCACCACCCGTGATTACGATTCCGCCAATGAGTTTTTTCTCATAACCAGAATTTTTGATTTCGTAATAAACGTGTTCGATGATTTCTTCCATTCGCGCTTGAATGATACTTGCTAAATTACGAATAGAAATTTCTTTCGGTTCTCTTCCTCGTAAACCTGGAATACAAACGATTTCGTTTTCTTGACTTTCACTTGCCAATGCAGAACCAAATTTCACTTTCAATAATTCGGCTTGTTTACCAATGATAGTGCAACCCTCTTTAATATCATCGGTAATAATATTTCCACCGAATGGAATAACCGCAGTATGACGAATAATTCCGTCTTGAAAAATAGCGATATCGGTTGTACCACCACCAATATCTACTAAAACTACTCCAGCTTCTTTTTCTTCCTCACTCAGAACAGCATCAGCCGAAGCCAACGGTTCTAAAGTAAGTTGATCTACTTCGAGACCAGCTTGAGCCACGCATTTATGAATATTTTTTGCAGCAGCAATTTGTCCAGTGATAATATGGAAATTCGCTTCGAGACGAATTCCCGACATACCAATCGGATTTTTTATGCCTTGTTCATAATCTACAATATATTCTTGCGGAAGAACATGAATGATTTCTTCACCTGGAAGCATCACCAATTTATACATGTCTTCAATGAGCATATCGATATCAATTTGCGTCATTTCTTCTTCTATGGAATTTCGTGTTCTGATTCCACGGTGTTGAAGACTTTTGATGTGCTGTCCAGCAATACCTACGTTTACAATTCGTATTTCTACTCCTGATTTGCGTTCTGCTTCGTCAACAGCTGCGCGAATAGATTCTACGGTTTGTTTAATGTTTGAAACCACTCCACGAGTTACGCCAAGTGATTCTGCTTTTCCCACACCAAGAATTTCAATCTTGCCATGTTCATTTTTTCTTCCAACTAAGCAGGCGATCTTGGTGGTACCAATATCCAAGCCTACGATGATTTCTGATTCGTTTGATTCCATAGGGTTTATTTTTTTGTGCAAATTATCTGATGTTTGAATTTTACGTTTATAGTGTCGTATTTTTCCCAGTCAGTGTTATTAAGACCTTCTTTATAAAATACGAGAAGTTTATTAAATTTTCCTTCCATATTATCAAGATTTCCGAACATCACTCGATGATCGCCAACTGTTGGAATTAATTCGAATTCTGCCGAAGAATTTACATGCACTTGTTGTATTTGCGCTGACCAAAACTCATCGTCTTTAATAAATTTCGCTAATCTAAAAATTTCATCTGCCATATACATTTTATCTAGTTCGGGAGATAAGTCCAACTCACGTGCACTTAAATCGGTTGCAGGATCATTTATATTACCTGTGAAAACTAAAACACGCGGAGAATATTTTTCGGATACTGGCATTTGAAAACCATCTTCATCCAAATAGAAATTTCTACCTGACTGATTAAATACCCTTGCCATAGGAATTCGTTGATGTATTTTAATACCTACTTCTCCGTTCATCGATTTATAAACTTCTGCCAATTTTATTTCTGGAATTTTTCTTAGTGTTGTTTCAATTTCCTCGAGATTCACTTCACTCATCGTAGCTCCAACTGGATTTAAGCCGTCTACACGTAATGCAGAAATAATATCATCTTCATTAATAAAATGCATTCCTGTTTCTGTATCTACATTTATTATCAATTTCGAACAAATTTTAGTATTTTGTTTTGACTGCGAAAACGACAACATCACAATAGTTCCGATGAAGAAACCTACCCAAAGCAATATGTTAATTCTCTTTTTCATTTAATTAAATCGGCAATTGGCAAAATCATTTTATCAATATCACCTGCACCCATCGTTAATAAAACTTCAGGACGATTTTCATTTATATATTTCAAACAGTTTTCTTTCGACAAAATTCTTTTATTCGCTTTTTTCATTTTCCCCAATAACAATTCAGAAGTTACACCTTCCATTGGTAATTCACGAGCAGGATAAATTTCCAAAAGAATAATTTCATCTAATAAATCTAAACTATGGGCAAAGGCTGTTGCAAAATCTTTTGTTCGAGAAAAAAGATGTGGCTGAAAAATTCCTGTTAATTTTTTAGCAGGGTATAATTCCTTAGCACTAGAAATACAAGCTTTCAATTCTTCGGGGTGATGCGCATAATCATCGATGAAAATTACTTTATCGTTCTTCACGATGGTTTCGAATCGTCTTTTCACTCCGCGGAAAGAAGCCAGTGATTTTTTTATTTTTTCGTTATCTATTCCAAGAGACTGAGCAATTGCCACCGCGGCTAAAGAATTTTCAATATTATGTCTGCCCGGCAAACCTAATGTTACATTCTCCATATTTCCATTTTCAGATATAATAGAATAATGATAAGCCCCATTTTCTACTCTGATGTTTTCGGCATAAACATTTGCTTTGCCTAAAATCGAATATTCAATATGAGTTGAATGATGTTTCACATTCAATTCCTTCTTTGTCACTAATTCAGTTTTCACCTGTGTTGCAAATTGTAAATAGGTTTTCACCATTTCTTCTTTATTACCATAAATTTCCAAATGATCGGCATCCATAGAAGTTATTACTGCATACTCTGGAAATAATCGCAAGAAAGAACGATCGTATTCATCTGCTTCTACCACTGTATATGGAGAATCTGAATACAAAACATTTGAATTATAATTTACTGCTATTCCGCCTAAAAATGCATTGCAACCTATTCCGCTTTCGGTTAGCAAGTGCGCAATCATAGTTGATGTAGTCGTTTTACCATGCGTTCCAGCAACAGCAATCGCTTTAGTTTGATTAGTAATCATCCCTAAAACCTCGGCACGTTTTAAAATATAGAATCCTTCGTTTATAAACCAATTCAATTCGGAATGATGTGAAGGAATAGCTGGAGTAAATACAATTAAAGTTGAATCTAATTTTTTAAATTCAGTTGGAACTAAATTTAAATCATCTGAATAATGAATATTTATTCCTTCTTTTTCTAATTGCAAAGTCAATGATGTTGAATGCAAATCATAGCCCGCCACTTTTTTACCGTGGTGATTAAAATAACGTGCAAGTCCACTCATGCCAATACCACCGACACCAATGAAATAAACGTTTACTATGTTTTTCAAATCAATCACTTTACTGTTTCTTTTATTACGGCAACTATTGCTTGAGTAGAATTATTAAATCCTAGTGAAGCGATATTATTTCTCAATTTATTTTGTTCCTCTTGATTGGTAAAAAGCATTTTCATGGTTTCACCTAATTTTTCTTTAGCATCCACATCCTTCACTAAAATAGCTGCGTGATGATTCACCAAAGCCATTGCATTTTTTGTTTGATGATCTTCGGCCACATTCGGAGATGGAATCAAAATGCAAGGTTTTTTTACCAAACATAATTCCGAAACTGAAATAGCTCCTGCTCGTGAAACCACCACATCGGCAACTGCATAAGCCAAATCCATTCTAGCGATAAAATCAAAAACTTTCACATTGCTAAATGTTGATGCAGATTGTTTCGCTCTTTCAAAAAATCCTTTTCCGGTTTGCCAAATTACTTGAATATTATTTTCTTTCAATAATGGTAAATTCAATTCTATCGCTTCGTTGATTGTTCTTGCGCCTAAACTTCCTCCAATAATCAATAAAGTAGATGCAGAAGTATTCATTCCAAAATGCTCAATACCTCTTTCTCTTTTACCTTCTAATTTCACTATTTCTTCTCTTACTGGATTTCCTGTGAGAACAATTTTCTCCTTTGGAAACCATTTTTCCAATCCTTCATAAGCGACACAAATTTTTCTCACTTTTTTAGAGAGAATTTTATTGGTAATACCGGGATAAGAATTTTGTTCTTGAATAATAGTAGGAATTCCTTTTCCAGCAGCTGCTCGCAACATAGGGCCACTAGCAAAACCGCCTACACCAATCACCGCATCAGGCTTAAATTGTCTTAATATTTTTCTTGCTCTCAACAAACTTGAAATCACTTTGAATGGAAAAGATAAATTTTTAATCGTCAATTTTCTTTGTAAACCACTTATCCATAATCCTTCAATTTTATAACCTGCAGCAGGAACTTTTTCCATTTCCATTTTACCAATAGCTCCAACAAATAATATTTCAATTGTTGGATCCTGTTTTTTTAATTCATTGGCAATTGCAATAGCTGGAAAAATATGCCCTCCAGTTCCTCCTCCACTGATAATAACTTTACGCAACGGCATACTCACCCTCCTTTACTTTATTTCCTTCTTCATTATTTTCTGTTGTTACTTCTTCATCTTGATAAACACTTCTACTTACCGATAAAATAATTCCTATTGATAAACAAGTAAACCAAGTTGATGTTCCACCCATACTAATGAGAGGCATATTTTGTCCTGTTACTGGAAGTAATTTTGTGCAAACCGCCATATTTACTATTGCTTGTAATAATAAATTTAAAGCTAGACCCATGACGAGAAAGGAGCCAAAATTTTTCTCGCATTTAATAGCAATTCGTATGGCTCGATAAAAGAAAATTAAAAACAATAGCACTAACAATACAGCTCCTGGCAGACCGAATTCTTCCACAAAAGAAGCAAAAACGAAATCTGCGTAAGCTTGAGAAAGTGCGTGTTTCAGTTGTCCGTTTCCTGGTCCTGTACCAAAAAATTTACCATTGTAAATGGCCATTTCTGCATTATTAATCTGCCATTGCTCTTTTGGATCTTCACTGGCGTGATTAGAGAAACGGTTCATCCATGTATCTAATCGCGGAAGTAAATCAGGATTGATTTTTGCAAGCGCAATCAATAATAAAAATCCAACTAAAGCCGAACCAACAATAATTCCTATTTGTCTCCAAGGAACTTGTCCGATGAAAAACATAATCAATACTAATAAAAATGTTAAAGCAGCGGTAGAAAAATTAGCAGGTAAAATCAATGCGCAAATTAATCCAACGGGAATTAAAATAGGCAACATTCCTTCTCTGAAATTATCAAGCTTCTCTCGATTTATTACTAGCATTCTTGCTATAAACATGATCATAATAATTTTTGCAAAATCTGAAGTTTGAAATTGCAAGTTAATGAACGGAATTTTTAACCAACGATCGGCAGAGTTTACACTTACACCTGCCACGAGAGTTAAAAATAAAAGTCCTACTGCTACCCAAATAAACAATTGAGAAATTCGAGAGTAGTAAGTATATTTTAAATTATGCGCGTAGAACATTAAGAAAAACCCTGTTCCTAATGCAAACACGTGTTTTAATAAAAAGGATTCGGTATCGGTTCCTTTATGCTGATAAGTTAGAATAGGAGTAAAACTATACACCGAGATCAATGACAATAATGCCAAGATCAGTGTAATCATCCAGATCACCTTATCCCCTTTGAGATATGTAAAAACCGATTTCAATTTATACTTCTAAATAAATTATTTTAAATCATTTACTAATTTTATGAAATGCTCACCACGTTCTTGAAAATCATTGTAAGTATCAAAACTGCTACAAGCTGGAGAAAACAAAACTACCGAGCCTGATTTTGCTTTTGATACTGCAAATTCCAACGCTTCCTTTAACGATTCCTTTTTAATATAACAATCAACTAAGCAGGAATAGTTATCGAAGAGCGAAGAATCATTTGATTTTCCGAATACGATTAAATTAACCACTTTGTCTTTTACGAATTTTAAAACATGCGAATAATCCGTTTCTAAATCAGTTGCACCCACCATCCAAGTTATTGGTGAATTGATTAACTCGAGAGAATAATAGGTTGATTCGATATCCGTAGATTTTGAATCATTAATAAATTCTATTCCGTTCCAATTGCGAACCGTTTCCATTCGATGCTCGATACCCGCAAATAATTGCAAGCTTGCAATACGTGCATTTAAATAATGATTACTTGCTGTTTTTATTCCGCTTTTAGCTCTCATAACAAATTTAAAGTGCTTTAACTGCTTTTTTAAATTGTGCGCCTCTGTCCTCGAAATTTTCAAATAAATCAAAACTTGCGCAGGCAGGAGAAAGTAAAACCACTTGATCTTTTTTCGCCAAGCGATAAGCTTGAGCCACTGCTTCTGTTGCACTAGAAACTTCTACAATTTCTCTAACCATTCCTGAAAAAGTATTTTTCAATTTTTCATTGTCTTTTCCTAAGCAAATGATTGCCGTAACTTTTTGTTTAACCATTTCGAAAAGGGTTGAATAATCATTTCCTTTATCTACTCCACCAACAATCCATACGATTGGTTTTTCCATACTTTCTAATGCATACCATGTAGAATTTACATTGGTAGCTTTTGAATCATTGATAAATTCGATGTCGTGAATTTTTGCAACGAATTCGAGACGATGTTCTACATTTTGGAAATCAGAAAGACTTTCTCTGATAACTTCTTTGCGAATGTCGAGCAATCGGGCAGCGATGCCGGACGCCATTGAATTGTAAGCATTGTGCTTACCTTGGAGGGCTAAGTCGTGAATTGACATGGTTAGGGTTTGGTTTTTTATGGTG
The DNA here is from genome assembly GCA_044368255.1 of Flavobacteriales bacterium. Lineage (GTDB taxonomy): Bacteria > Bacteroidota > Bacteroidia > Flavobacteriales_D > UBA2798 > CAMBFX01. The sequence continues at coordinate 3,281 of JBIPLT010000025.1, read as the reverse complement.
ATGTTGATTGTTTCGTTTTTCATAAATGCACCTTCTCTCACTTCTTCTTTAATAGAAAAAGGAAATTTAGTAGCAGAAATATTTCTACTAAGCATTTCTTTCATGGTCACTTCATCATCGATGCAAAAAATGAATGCGTCTGAAGAAGTTTGGTTTTGTGTAATGCGGAATTTTGATGCCGCATAATTTTCTAATTTATATTCGTAACGATCTAAATGATCTGGAGTGATATTTACCAAAATAGCAATGTCGGCTTTGAAATCATACATATGATCTAATTGGAAACTGCTTAACTCCAAAACATAATGATCAAAATTATTCTCCGCTACTTGTAATGCGAAACTTTTTCCAACGTTTCCTCCTAATCCTACATTGAATCCAGCATTTTTTAAGATGTGATAGGTAAGAAGTGTGGTGGTTGTTTTTCCGTTGCTACCCGTTATACAAATCATTTTTGCATTGGTAAAACGACCAGCAAATTCAATATCAGAAATCACGGGAATATTTTTTGAAATAAGTTTTTTTACTAAATCAACTGTGGAAGGAATTCCTGGACTCTTGATTACTTCTTTTGCATTGAGAATATTTTCTTCGTGATGACCACCCTCTTCGAAAGGAATATTTTTTTCGATTAAAGTATTTTTAAATTTCTCTTTGATCTTTCCACCGTCAGACACGAACACGTCATATCCTTTCAGCGAAGCCAAAATGGCTGCACCTACTCCGCTCTCTGCGGCACCTAATATGACAATTCTATCTTTCAACCTTTATCTTAATTTCAATGTTACAATAGATAAAATGGCGAGCATCACAGCAACAATCCAAAAGCGGGCAACGATTTTAGATTCATGCATTCCTTTTTTCTGGTAATGATGATGTAAGGGAGACATGAGAAAAATTCTTCTTCCTTCTCCGAATTTTTTCTTCGTGTATTTAAAATAACTCACTTGCATAATCACTGATAAATTCTCAATAAGAAAAACTCCACAAAAAATTGGAATTAATAATTCCTTACGAATAGCGATAGAGAAAACTGCAATGATTCCGCCTAATGCTAAACTTCCTGTATCACCCATAAAAACTTGTGCGGGATAAGAATTATACCATAAGAAACCAATACATGCACCAATGAAAGCACTGATGAAAACAACAAGCTCACCCGATTCAGGGATGTACATCACATTGAGATAATCGGCAAAAACCAAGTTACCCGAGATATAGGCAAAAACGGCTAAGGCAACCCCAATAATCGCTGAAGTTCCAGTGGCGAGACCATCGAGACCATCGGTAATATTGGCTCCGTTAGAAACAGCAGTAATAATTAAAATAACAATTGGAATAAAAATAATCCATGCCCAACTTGCATTTTCCTCTCCTAGAATCCAGGAATAATTGAATTCATTATTTTTTACAAATGGAATAGTTGTTTTTAAAGAAGTAGTTTCATCCCAATAATATTTTCCATCATCACAAATTGCCGACTCATCTGTTTCGACCAATTTTTCATAGTTCATTTCTGGGTTTATCGGAACTTTCTCTTTAATTTTTACATCTTCGTGAAAATATAATACAGAGCCTACTATAACGCCTAATCCGATTTGTCCAATCACTTTAAATTTACCGGCTAATCCTTTTTTATTCTTTTTAAATACTTTAATATAGTCATCGATAAAACCAATTGCTCCTAACCAAATGGTAGAAATAATCATTAGGATGATGTATATATTTTGAAGTTTGGCGAATAATAAAGTGGGAATTAAAATCGCGGCAAGAATGATAATACCTCCCATAGTTGGAGTACCTTGCTTTTGAATTTGTCCATCTAAACCTAAATCGCGAACCGTTTCTCCTACTTGTTTGTAGCGTAAATAATCAATTAATCTTTTTCCAAAAAGCATAGAAATGATTAATGAAACAATGACCGCCATTGCTGCACGGAAAGAAATATATTGGAAAACTCCCGCACCGGGAAAGTTTACACTGTCTAAATAGTCAAAAAGATAATACAACATTATTTTTCGTTATTTTTTAATGATTGTTCTATTTCTTCCATATCATCGAAAGGAAATTTCTCTCCTTTTATTTCTTGGTATTTTTCATGACCCTTTCCTGCAATCAAAATAATATCACCTGGACGAGCCATCATACATGCTACTTTAATTGCTTCTTTGCGATTTACCAATGACATTACTTTGCGTATCGTATTTCCTTCAACACCTTTTTGCATTTCTGCAATAATTTTTTCAGGATCTTCACTTCTTGGATTATCCGAAGTAAGAATAACTTTATCGCTTTTTTCGCACGCAATTCCTGCCATCAACGGACGCTTGGCTTTATCTCTATCTCCACCACAACCCACCACAGTAATTACTTGTTCGTTTCCCGTTCTGATATCTTGAATAGTTGATAAAACATTCTTCAATGCATCAGGAGTGTGAGCATAATCTACAATGGCAATAATTCCAGTGGCTGATTTTATATACTGAAATCTTCCTTCTACATTTCCTAAACTGCTAATAGCAGTAAGAACATTCAAATCTTCTTGCCCTAATAAAATAGCCGTTGCATAAGCAGCAGTAATGTTATATGCATTGAAACCTCCAATGAGTTTTGTCCAAACTTCTTTTCCGTCAATATTTAATTGCAATCCTGTAAATTGATTTTCTATCACTTTACATTTGAAATCCGACATGGTTTTAATGCCGTAGGTATGAATTTTTGCTTTTGTAGAAGTAATCATTTCATCGCTATGGTAATCGTCTTTATTTAATAATGCAAAAGCATCTGAATCCAATGCATCAAAAAATCCTTTTTTCGCTTTGAGATACTCATCAAAAGTTATATGATAATCTAAATGATCATGAGTGATGTTGGTAAAAACAGCTCCTGTGAATTTTATTCCTGCAATTCTTTTTTGGTGAACCGCATGAGAACTGACTTCCATAAAACAATACGCACAACCTTTATCTACTGCTTCTCTCAATAGCGAATTTAATTTTACTGGATCAGGAGTAGTATGAGTTGAAGGAATTTCCTCGTTATGAATTTTATTGACTACAGTAGAAAATAAGGCTGTTTTAAAGCCTAATTTTTTGAAAAGATGATATAATAAAGTAACCGTGGTAGTTTTTCCATTGGTGCCAGTTACTCCAACTAATTTTATTTCTTCAGATGGATTATCATAAAAATTAGAAGCGATAATTCCCAAGGCGGCAGCAGAATCATTTACTGCGATATAAGAAACTTTAGGATTTTTAACGGCAGGCATTTCTTCGCAGATA
>JBIPLT010000185.1:0-6205 GCA_044368255.1 Flavobacteriales bacterium | reverse complement strand
GTTCTTCCTCTTTTATCTCCGTGAGCCACTACTCCATTCAATTGAAAAGGATATCCTAAAAATTTATGTGCCGTTTTTACTTCACCTTGTTCAATCGCTCTTCTTATTTTAGTGGAACTAATACTAACATCATCCAAAACTTGAACGGGAATTTCTTCAAAATCGAATTTATAAATTGGAGCCAATTCTTTTAAATTCTCTGACGAACCCTCTCTGTTTCTTCCAAAATGATGATCGTAACCAATAATTAATTTTTTAATCTTCAATTGGTTTACTAAAATATCACGCACAAATTCATTGGCACTCATACGAGAAAATTCAAGTGTAAATGGAAAAAGCACTAAATGCTGTAATCCAGCTTTTTCTAATTGTTCAATTTTTTCTCTTTCTGTATTGAGTAATTTCAAATTATGTGCATCTGGAAACAAAACCATTCGTGGATGAGGCTTAAAAGTAAATAAAACCGTTTCTCCGCCCAATTGATCGGCAGCCAAACGAAGTTGACGCAATATTTTTTTATGTCCAAGATGAACTCCGTCAAAGGTTCCGGTGGTTAAAACGGGATTATTAACATTCTTAAAATGCTCGAGACTGGTGTATATCTTCACTTAAATTCTTTCTTTTTTTACTGAAAAACAAGTTAGTCAACGTTTTGGTGCCTGTGGTGGTCGAAGGCCAAAATCCTGACCAAAATTAGGAAAAATATATATCAACATTCAATCCATAAATATTATTAGAAATATTACATTTGCGCCCGAATAAAGAATCTTTAATTAAAACAGAAAATATGTCTCAGGTATTTGGAAAAATCTCCCAGGTAATCGGACCAGTGGTTGACGTTAGTTTCGAAAATGGAGCTAAGTTACCTAACATCCTGGATGCGTTAGAAGTAACGAAAGAAAACGGAACCGTTGTGGTTCTTGAAACCCAACAACACGTGGGTGAAGATACCGTTAGAACCATTTCGATGGAGTCTACCGATGGTTTAAGAAGAGGAATGAAAGTTCTTTCTACTGGAAACCCCATCTTAATGCCAGCAAGTGATAAAATCAAAGGTCGTCTATTTAATGTAGTAGGTGATGCTATTGATGGAATTACGCAGGTTTCTAAAGAAGGTGGAAAATCTATTCACCGTGCTGCTCCAAGATTCGAAGATCTTTCCACAGCAACTGAAGTATTATTTACGGGTATCAAAGTAATCGATTTGATTGAGCCTTATGCAAAAGGTGGAAAAATCGGTTTGTTTGGTGGTGCTGGTGTTGGAAAAACAGTATTGATTCAAGAGTTGATTAATAATATTGCCAAAGGATATGAAGGATATTCTGTATTTGCTGGCGTTGGAGAAAGAACTCGTGAAGGGAACGATTTATTAAGAGAAATGATTGAAGCAGGCATCGTAAAATACGGTGACGAATTCATGAAATCTTTACATGAAGGTGGTTGGGATCTTTCAAAAGTGGATGAGAAAGCATTATTAGATTCAAAAGCATCATTCGTTTTCGGTCAAATGAACGAACCTCCTGGAGCACGTGCTCGTGTGGCTCTTTCTGGATTAACATTAGCTGAACATTTCCGTGATGGTGATGAAAAATCAGGTGGTCGTGATATCTTATTCTTCATTGATAATATTTTCCGTTTTACACAGGCAGGTTCTGAGGTATCGGCACTTTTAGGTCGTATGCCATCAGCGGTAGGATATCAGCCTACACTTGCTTCTGAAATGGGTACCATGCAAGAGCGTATTACTTCAACAAAGCGTGGTTCTATTACATCTGTGCAAGCGGTTTACGTTCCTGCAGATGACTTAACGGATCCAGCTCCCGCAACAACCTTTGCTCACTTAGATGCAACAACAGTATTGTCTCGTAAAATTGCTGAGTTAGGAATTTATCCTGCGGTGGATCCATTGGATTCTACCTCTAGAATTTTAACTCCAGAGATTGTTGGTACTGCACATTATTCGTGTACACAAAACGTAAAAGAAATTCTTCAGCGTTACAAAGAATTGCAAGATATCATTGCTATTTTGGGTATGGATGAACTTTCTGACGAAGATAAAAAAGTGGTTCACCGTGCAAGACGTGTACAACGTTTCTTATCACAACCTTTCCACGTTGCTGAGCAATTCACCGGATTAAAAGGTGTAATGGTTCCAATTGAAGAAACCATAAAAGGATTCAATATGATTATTAACGGAGAAGTAGATCAGTATCCTGAAGCTGCTTTCAACTTAGTAGGAAATATTGAAGAAGCGATTGCTAAAGGAAAGAAAATGATGGCAGAAGCCGGAGCTTAATTTTAAAACTATGCAATTAGATATCTTATCACCCGATAAAAACATTTTCAGTGGAAACGTAAAATCTATTTTACTTCCAGGAAAAGATGGTGCATTGGGAATTTTAGAAAATCACGCACCAATTATCACTGTTCTTAAAAAAGGCACGATTAAAATTGAAAGTGCAGAAGGCACAAAGAATTTTGATGTGAATGGTGGCGTTGTGGAAGTTTTAAAAAACAAGGTGATTATTTTGGCGGAATAGATTTACATAGATATTATTTTGAACCCTGACAGAAATGTTGGGGTTTTTTGTTCGCCACGAATTGCACGAATAAAAATCTTACAATTAAAATTAGTTGAAATTACACTAGTAAATTAATTTCTAAACTAAATTCTTATTTAGTGAAATTAGAAAAATTCGTGGCTAAATTTTCAAAAATTATAAATGACTATTAAACTCCTTCAAATACTCCGGTTCGAAATAAGCTAAATCCTCAAACTCCGAATTTCTGAATTTCTCCAATGAAATTTGAATCATATTTTTTGCATCGGGATAAATCGCATCAATAAAAACCGAACGTGAATCTTGTTCTAAAACAGAAATACATTTAGGCATTCCATCTCCGAAATAATAAATTTTTTCGCCCTCAAATCGCTTCGTAAAATTTTCATCAACGATAATGGCTTTATCATTATCCAATCGTTTTAAATCCTTATCAAAAGTGGCTGAATAAACTTCCATTCTTCGCGCGTCCATCATGGCAACTAAAACTGCATTTTCGTGTTTCCCCTCGTAGTTTTTTCCTGCAGCAGCCATTATCTCTAATGAAGAAACGGCTATTAACGGAATTTCTAAGCCATAGCAAAAACCCTTGGCCGAACTGATTCCGATTCGCAAACCGGTATAGGACCCAGGACCCGAGCTCACAGCAATAGCTTCCAAATCCTTAAAATTTCTTTTCGCTACTTTCATTACCGATTGTATCATCGGGTTCAACGTTTCGGCATGAGCATAATGATCGAATAAACGGAAGTCGCTGGCTAACAAATGTCCGCCCTCAGCTATCGCCACTGAACAAGCTTTGGTGGAGGTTTCGATATGGAGAATATTTGACATGAGGTAAAGGTAAGAAATACCGTTCAAACAAAAAGACTTATTTTAGAGGCAACCTTACGGGAGTTTTACTGTCTTATGATTATGCAAACGATACGTGAAATAGAGGATTTATTTTTGGAAGCTGATAAAGCTTTCGATGCCGGTGATCATACCGAAGGAAAAAAAATGTTGGAACAAATTCTTCAAGAAGAACCTTCTTTTGGCAGAGCGCATAATCATTTGGGATGGTTATATAAAAACCGTTACCAAGATAATCGCATTGCAGAAAAACATTATTTATTGGCCATGAAATTCGATCCGGAGTATACTCCATCGTATATCAATTATTCTTATTTGTTGCGTGATGAAGATCGTCTAGATGAATTGGAAGCATTACTCAACCAAGCTTTAAAAGTAAAAGGGATGAATAAATGCAATGTGTATGATGAATTTGGTTCATTGTATGAATTGCGTGGTGAATATAAAAAAGCAATTACCTTTTATAAAAAAGCGATTTCCTATTGTTTGAATGATAAATTGGTAAATGATTTGAATAATCATATCAAGCGATGTAAAAAGAAAACTTCACTTTTTTCAAAGTGGGGATTTTTTAGAAGATAATTTTTTTAAACCGCAGAGGCGCTGAGTTCCGCTGAGTTTTGTTTGCTTTATTTTTTTCTTTCTTTTTAATAAATATTATTTGTCTACTCTCTGCGATTCCCTGCGCCTCTGCGGTTTATCTCTTTAATTTTAACTGTGGTTAAATTTTACTTAGCTTCGTCTCCTAAACTTTTCTTTTGATTATATCTTTCTTCAATGGCTTCGGAACTGGATTTGTACTTAGCATAAGTTTAGGTACCGTATTCTTTTATCTTATCCAGAATAGTATAGATAATGGATTTAAGAGCGGAATGGCGATTGCTTTGGGAGTAATTATCTCAGATATTCTTTTAATCTCACTAAGCACATTAAATCAACTCATCATTCCACAGGGAGGAACAACGGAATTCATATTACGATTAGTTGGTTCAGGTTTATTAATTTTTCTTGGATTTTATAGCATACTTAAGAAAAAGGCTGCTTCAATTTATCCAACAACAAAAAAAATGACCGTACCTATGTACATGGTAAACGGATTTGTTTTAAATACGATTAATCCGGCTAATTTTTTTATGTGGGTTTTTGTAACAGCTACTTTACAGAATTCAGATAATTATTCTCCCACCAGAATGATCGTTTATTTTAGCGGAACTTTGCTTGCTATTTTTCTAACCGAATTTTTTATTTCCTATGGAGCCTCTAAATTAAAAAGATACTTGGATGAAAAAGCAATGATGATGGTCAATGTAATTTCTGGAATTGCTTTTTTGATTTTGGCGGGAGTGGTTTTGTGGCCAATGGTGAATTGAAAAAAATCCAATTTATCCCATCAAAACCTCATACGGCATTCCAAAATTCTTGTGTAGTGATTTTATGATTCGAATGGATAAAGTTCTGTTTCCATTGAAGAAATCAGAAACCAATCCTTTACTTCCGAAATAGGGAACGAGATCTTGTTGCTTCAATCCATTTTCTTCCATCATGTATTTCACTGCCGCAACCGGATCCGGTGCATCAATAGGGAAATGGATTTCCTCATAAGCAGACACAAGCGTTCCTAATACATCCAATTCATCATAAATAGCTGTTCCTTTTTTAGGATTTTTCAAAATGATTTTAGCCGAAACCAATTTTCCTTTCTTTTGTCGGATAGATTGATTATCGGTTTTTAATTTATCATTCGAAAGAATCATAATCAATTCGTCAATGCGCTTCATTACATTTTTATAATCAGTTTTGGTTCGGATGGGTTTAATAGTCATATCTCAAATTTTTAGTTGCGTCAATTTTATCGTACTCTGCATGTGTTCCAACAAATCGGATATAAGCTTTTTGTCCATCGAAAAAAACCAAAACTACAATTCGATATATGTTTCCTTTGATATTAAAAACTATCCTGTCATTTCCAACATAATCTGCTAAAGGAAACTCCTTTTTGATTTCATTGAGGTTTTTCCAATTTGCCTTCCTCACTTTATTGAACCATATCTTCAATGGTAATTCCGAATCTGGATGTTTGGTCCAGAAATCAATGAGTGTAGGCCGAGCGATAACATGCATAGAATACGCCAAAAATAGAATATAGTTCGCAATATGCGAACTATTTTAAAATAAAATTTAATTAGTTGATTTAGAATCAGATTTCACAAACTTCAACCCTTTAATCCTATTCTTCCCTTCCCATTCCGCTTCCATCTTCACTGATAAAATAGTTGGTTGGTGCATCACCACTTTTTCATTTTCTCTAGAGAAATGTAATTTAACCATTAATGTTTGTTGTGCTTTTACATAAATATCATAAGCCACAAAATCTCCGAGAGCGTAAAAGATTAAAGAATTTTTCGTTTCTCGTTTTTCGTTTTGCCACTCATAAAATTCCCATGGTTGAATATTATGCGCATGATTACAAACAATCACTTCTGCTTTTGTTTCTCTGGCAATGCGATGTACATTTTCTACAATATGTTCATCGGGCAAAGGTTGATAGGCATTGCCCATATGTAATGAAAGAATGACTACTTCAGACCCACGAGAACGCGCTATTTCTGTTTGCTTTTTTATCAATGAAAAATCTTCTCCTCGTTTATTCAATCGTAGATGATTGCACAACCAAGGTTCTTCGGCACAAGAAAATTTATTCAATGAAAAAGTATACGCTAAAAATGCAAATGAAATTCCTTTTCGTTGGAGAATCGGAAAATCATTTATTGCTTCTGAAGAAAATGCCGCAC
>JBIPLT010000184.1:0-6216 GCA_044368255.1 Flavobacteriales bacterium | reverse complement strand
CCAAATGATACGTATCTTCTCTATCCAAATTATAAATGATTCCCACCGAAAGTGCCTCATCAAGGTTTTTCACTTTCCCAACGCGTTTCAAACTTTTGAATTCGCGTTTTAATTTACCCGCTGCTATTTTCTTTTTTAATCCTTCGAACATCTTTTAAGATATCATCTGAATGAATTCGTCTTCGTTAACAATTTTAACTCCCAATTCTTTTGCCTTATCTAATTTACTCGGGCCCACTTCTGCGCCTGCCAATAGAAAATTCGTCTTTTTAGAAACCGAACCACTCGCCTTTCCGCCATTTTTCTCTACGGCTTCTTTTATTCCATCTCTCGAAAAATTTTCAAAAACTCCCGAAACAACAATAGTCATTCCTTTCAACTTATCACTTAACGGTTGAGATGATGCATCAGCTTCCATTTGAAGTCCTGCTGCTTTCAGGCGTTCGATGATATGCAAATTTACCGGTTCGTTGAGCCATGAAAATAAACTTTCTGCTATTTTATCACCAATTTCATCAACATTCGTAAGTTCTTCAATGGAGCTTGATTTAATCTTATCCATACTTCCCATACCTCTCGCTAATTTCTTCGCAACGGTTTCACCCACATAGCGAATACCTAATGCAAACAACACTCTTTCGAATGGAATTTTCTTCGAATCTTCTAATGATTGCAATAAATTCTTCACCGATTTATCGGCCATTCGATCCAATTTAATCAATTGCTCGTATTTCAAATCGTAGATATCACCCATATTTCTAATCAATCCCGCTTCATATAATTGATCTATCGTTTCTTCACCAAAACCTTCCATTTCCATCGCCTTGCGTGAAGTAAAATGAACCATTTTTCCTTTTATTTGAACAGGACAACTATTTTCGTTCGGGCAATAATGATTCGCTTCTCCTTCTTTACGAATTAATATCGTTCCGCATTCAGGACATTCAGTAATATATTTTGTCGGTTCGGAGTTTTCTGGTCTTTGAGATAAATCAATTCCCACAATTTTTGGAATGATTTCACCGCCTTTTTCCACGAAAACCGTATCATTAATTCTTACATCTAATTTTTCTATTTGATCGGCATTATGAAGCGATGCTCTTTTTACAATAGTTCCAGCCAATAAAACAGGTTTTAAATTCGCTACAGGTGTGATTGCTCCCGTTCTTCCGACTTGATAAGTAATTTCTTCTAAAATGGTTTTGGCTTGTTCGGCTTTGAATTTATAGGCTACCGCCCAACGAGGAGATTTAGCAGTGAAACCCAACTCTTGTTGCTGCCGATAATCATTTACTTTAATCACGATTCCGTCAATATCGAAAGGCAATTTTTTTCTTTCGATATCCCAATAATCGATGAAGTCCATAATCTCATCTATTCCCTTACAAACACGAATGAAATTCTTTTCTACTGGAGGAACTTTAAAACTCCATTTTCCTGCCGCTTCTAAACTTTCAAAATGATTTTTAAAAGGCAGATTCTCTCCGTAAATTCCATATAAGAAACAATCCAATCCTCTTTTTCCAACAATTCCTGAATCCTGATTTTTTAAGGTTCCTGCCGCTGTATTTCTTGGATTGGCATACAAAGGTTCGCCTGCTTCGGCACGTTCTTCATTTAGTTTATCAAAACTTTTACGCGTGAAAAATATTTCTCCACGAATCTCAAACTCCGCTGGAAAATCACCTTTTACTTCTAGTGGAATTGCCTTAATGGTTCTAACGTTTTGAGTAATTTCTTCGCCTTGATCGCCATCGCCACGTGTCACCGCACGAATCATCTTTCCATTTTGATAGGTGATTCCAATAGCCACTCCATCATATTTTAATTCACAAACATATTCTACATGTCCATCTGTCAATTTCTTTATACGAGTTTCAAATTCCATTATTTCCTCTCTTGAGTAGGAATTAGAAAGTGAAAGCATGGGATATTTATGCTTAATAACGGGGAAATCTTTGGTGACTTCTCCACCTACTCTTTGCGTAGGAGAATTTTTATCGGCTAATTGAGGAAACTGCTTTTCTAAGTGAGCCAATTCTTCTAACATTTTATCAAAATCATAATCACTAATTTCGGGTAATGCTTTTACATAATAGAGGTAATTATGACGATTCAATTCGTTTATTAATCGGGCTATTTGTTCTTTGGCTGTAGCTTCGGTCATGTGATAATGATAAAAATCCTGTCTCAAATGTAAAAAATGTAAATGAAAACTGATAAAAAACAATTTTTTTTATGAAACCTCAATTATCTTTGCGCTATGACAAGATACATTAAAATCATTTTACTAACGGTTACCGTATTGGTAATTTGTTTAGGCACCTATTTATTATTAACAAAGCAAAAAACGATTGAAATTGGCGAAAACAAAGATCAAACTGTTTATTTACCCGACACTTCTTTCATTTATATGCCCGTTTCATTATCGATGAATGGATTACTAACGGGTTTAAATGAAAAATTACCAGAAACAGTTTTAGATAAAAGTTTCTCCATTGGAGGCGGAAATATTAATACATTAATCAAAAGAAAAGGGGAAATCACATCTGCAATGGATAGTGGCTTTTTAAAAGTAAAATTGCCGTTTAAATTCAAACTTAAATATGAAGCTTCTGGAAAAAGTAATCCTCTATTGAATTTTGTGTCGAGCATTCCATTTGAATTCGATAATGAAATTCAACTTTCTATTCCCATTTCCATGAATACAGATTTGAATTTAACCGCGCTTAAGGATAAAATTGATATTGATTGGGAACCATTACCCGCCTTAAATATTCCCGGTTTTGATTTTGACATACAATCCGTTCTCGAAAAAGCATTGTTTAGCGAAGGTGGCGTGATTTACGAATGGATTATTAAGGATTTTTTAGAGCAAACCAGCCTTAAGAATTATATAACCGATTCTTGGAAACATTTTCAGATGGAAATTCCAGTTTCTAGTGCCAAAGATGGTTTCTTCATACGCAGTCAACCTATTGGAATCACCGCTTGGTATTCGGGAGGAAAGAAAGATTCCTTGTTTGTAGGATTGAAAATTGCCTCTCGATTTGTAGTAATGCATAAATCTGAATTAAAAAATGAACCTATTCTTGTTATACCTGATAATATAGCCATTGAAAACAAAGGATACTTTAATGATACCAGCATTTTTAGTGTCAAGGTTGATTTACCATTAAAAGCAATGAATGAAATTACTTTACGCTATTTAAAAGAAGCCGATTTAAGTTATAAAGGCTTAGCCATAAATATTGAAGATGTTGATTTTAAAAACGGAAAAAATACCGTTTATGTTACCATCAACTATTCTGGAAATTTAACCGGTGAACTTATTCTGAAAGGAACTCCTCATGTGAACCCAAAAACACGCGTTTTTACGCTTAAAAATCTTGGCCTTCAAAATAAGAGTTCTAATCTAATTGTTACTTCAGCCGATCGTGTTTTGAATGAATTTTTGGTAGATAAAATGAATGATGCCATACGTTTTGATCTTGGTGCAGCGGTGGATAGTTTACCCAAAATGTTTCAAAGTCGCTTGACTGACTTGAGCTATGAGCAAGGTGTTAATACCAAAATACAACAATTAAAATTAGATAAAGTTGACGTGCATTTAACTCAGAATAATATTCAAATTATTGTGAATGGAAGAGCCAAATTCTTTGTAACTCCACGACATTACAATTTTGACTTTGAAAAAATAATTGGGCAATAAAATAAAACTTTCCCTAAATGAGATACGATTTTTAAAAAAGATAGAAGAGATAGAAACCAGTTAAACCATCAATCTTTTAGTCCTATAAAATTTAGAACAAAATCAACTTACGTTTATTCTTACATTTTGCTTTTGCCAAATACGCAAAATCAAGATTCATTTCCATTACTAGCATCGCTGTAAAAGGAGCTGTTTTTGCGTAAGTAGGATAATTTTCATAGTAAGGAAAATGTCTGGTTTTACCTTCTGGACTAATTAAATCACCTAGCCCATAAGTAAAACGAGCACCTAACGTGATTCCAAAATTTTCTGTTCCCATAAAATATCCACCAAAACCAAATAACAACGACATGTAATTAGAAACTAAATTTGATTTGATATCTGTTCCGTCATTTGAAACATTTAATGGATTATCATTGGTGGTAACAGCTGCCTTTTTAACCAAATTATAAACGGGTCCAATCTCAAAATGGCGACCGTCTTTATTATGACGATATAATAATGCAAATGAAAGGGTATTAAAAGTAACGGTTTTATTGTATGCCGTTTGTCCACCAACTGTGGTGTCATTATCTACAAAAAAATCATATTTCTGTTGATTTTTGGTTCCAAATACATCAAAAGTAACTTCATGGTCATCATTAAAATTCCAACCTAATTTACCTCCTAACATAGTACCAAAGGAAATTTTATGCTCGAACAATTGATCGTCAAATGCATTCTTGTTAAAAAGAAGCGTTGGACCCCAACCTCCTTTGATTCCCACATCAATCCAGCTTTGAGAAAATGAATTATTAATGAATGTTGCAAAGATGACTAGTGTTAAGATTACTTTTCTCATTATATTTGGCTTTGATTTTTAAAGTTAAACAAAGTTAAAACAATCTTCTAAAAACGAAAATACAACATGAAATTATTACAAGGCAAAGTTGCTTTAATCACTGGAGCAACCAGAGGAATCGGAAAAGGAATAGCTAGAAAATTTGCAGAACAAGGAGCGAATGTGGCCTTTACTTATGTTTCATCGGTTGAACATGCTAATGCACTAGAGCAGGAACTCAGTGCCTTAGGAGTAAAAGCAAAAGGGTATAAATCAGATGCAGGAGATTTTAAAGCTGCAGATGAATTAGTATCGGTTGTTGTTGCTGAATTCGGAACAATTGATGTTTTAGTAAATAACGCAGGTATAACTCGTGATACATTGTTGATGCGAATGAGTGAGCAGCAATGGGATGAAGTGATAAATGCCAATTTAAAGTCGGTATTCAATATGACTAAAGCCGTTCAAAAACCAATGCTCAAGCAACGAAGTGGTTCAATTATCAACATGAGCTCAGTTGTGGGTGTAAAAGGTAATGCCGGACAAGCTAATTATGCTGCATCAAAGGCAGGAATAATTGGTTTTACTAAATCGGTTGCCTTGGAATTAGGTTCTAGAAATATACGCAGTAATGCTATCGCACCAGGATTCATCGAAACAGAAATGACCGCTGCATTGGATGAAAAAGTCGTACAAGGTTGGAGAGATGGAATTCCACTTAAAAGAGGTGGGACTACTGATGACGTGGCAAACGTAACGCTATTTTTAGCCTCGGATCTTTCAGCATATGTTACTGGTCAATGTTTAAATGTATGTGGTGGAATGTTGACGTAATTTATCGATAAAAACTCCGTTTCTCTATTGTGAATTTCATTTTTGATTATCCTACCTGGTTTTTAATTTTCTGTCCGATTCTCGGCGCAGTTTATACTCTTTTGCTTTATTTTAGAGATAAGCATTTGAGTGAAATTTCATTATGGTGGCAACGAGGAATGGCTGCTTTGCGATTTTTAACTGTTTCTATTCTTACTTTTTTGGTCTTAGGCCCAATGTTTAAATCAGAAACAAAAACGGTTATGAAGCCGGTGATTGTGGTGGCTCAAGATAATTCGCAGTCGTTAATTATTGGAAAAGATTCTACCTATTATAAAGAAAAATATCTCAACGAACTCAATGATTTTATCAATAAAGTAAGTTCAAAATACGAAGTAAAAACCTATACTTTCGGAAATTTTGTAAATGAAGGATTGAAGGTAGATTACTCCGAAAAAGTGACGGGCTTCAACGATTTGATGAAGGAAATTTATACGCGTTATGTCAATCGAAATTTAGGTGCAATGGTAATTGCTTCTGATGGAATTTATAACCAAGGAACTTCACCCGAAAGTTGGATTAGCAAATTTAATGGCGCGCCCATTTTTACCCTTGCATTAGGCGATACTACCATTCGAAAAGATGTAATATTAACCGATGTTGAACATAATCGTTTGGCTTATTTAGGTAATGAATTTCCAGTTAATGTTTTAGTAGAAGCTAGAAAATGTGCCGGCAAAAATTCCAAAGTAAGAATCACCAAAGATGGCAATGAATTATTTTCTCAAGAAGTAAAAATCGACAATAAAAGTTTTGCAAAATCCTATGCTTTTAAATTAGAAGCAAAAACCATCGGATTACAACGTTATAG
>JBIPLT010000182.1:0-6269 GCA_044368255.1 Flavobacteriales bacterium | reverse complement strand
ATATGTTTCTTTCACTTCTTCGCTACCGTCAAACTTTTTAGCCATAGCATTTAGAAATGCCTTATTAAGATAAAATTTGCTTGAAGAAAGGGAAATAATTGCCTTACCCAATTCCTCTGCAACATTTCGCTCCAAAACAAAACCATTTATGCCTTTTTCCATAAGATGAATTAAATACATTTCACTATCACAAGGAGAAATGACTATAACCTTAGTGTTTGGAAAATTTCGTTTTACAAGTTCAATTGAATTAAGTTTGTCTAAATAACCTTCTTTAAAAATTACAATTACATCCGAAGGTTGATCAAGAAGCGAATTTTCAATTTCATTATGATTCAATACTTCTTGGACAATTTTCACATTTTCAAATTTCAACAAAGTAGCCGAAAAATGCAAAAGTGATGGTCGTTCGATTGCCAGTGTAACTCTAATTAAATCACTCATAAATATAAAATTAAACATTAATAAACTCGATCAATAAAAGTGACCTTTTACTGTTAACTAAATGAATTGTAATTATTAATTCTTGACTTAAATGATATTATTGCACTAGAATAAGAGTTGTAAGTTATGAAAATTAATTGGAATAAAAAAAGGTAGTAATACCTAATTTAAATGTCAAATAATACGTGTTTTTACTTAATTTTTGAGAATTTCTGCAAATTCGACTAGAGTATTTATACTCTATGCATCCAAAGTATTTATACTAAATCTGAAATGAATTAATACTCCATTTTCATTTCATTGCATTGACAAATTTAATAGTTTGATTAAGATTGTTCTTTACTTTTTCTAACCAAATTAATGTTGAACCATATAAAATCATGCGAAAATACAAGTTGGTATTTATTCTATTGATTTTTTATTCATTCAGCGGAATGGCAAATGAATTTGTTCAAAAAGATTCAACTATTAAAAAAGAGAAATTGATTCAGACAAAAGGAAATATCGGATTGGGTTATGATTATGGTGTTTTGCCATTTGTTGTAGCCAATCCTAATTCTCCCGGATATTTCAAAACAGAAGGGCAAGTTCAAGTTACTGTAAAATCGCTTCCTTTCAATAGTCAGTTTTATTATAGCAGTTTGAAAAATATCAGCGGTCTGAATAATTATTTCCGAGTATCATTTGATGCCGAACAATTCAAACAAAATTATCTCAAATCAATAGATACCAAAAAAGGCAGTATTAAAACTAAAATAAATGAACTCTATAAAGCAAAGCAATACGCAACAAAACAACTTCAAAATTATCAGCATAAATTAAACACCTATAAACCTAACGATAATTTTGACTCTATTCCAAATTTATTAGAATTTCAACTAAAAGATAGTATTTCGTATAATGTTCCTTCATTAGAAATTCCAGATTCTGTTTCAAAAGATTTTCTTCCTGATTCATTGCCTACAAAACCTGAATTACCACAATTAAGTGTCGATAGCCTTTACGCCAATATTGATCATTACAATTCTTTATTGGATAAAATCAATTCTAAAATATCAGAACTTGAAAACACATTAGAACTTGCAAAAAATACATCAATTTCACCAGCCGTTATTTTTCCTGAAAATAAATTTCTGAATGCATTAATGGCTGTCAAGAAAATGGATTTGGGTTTATGCTATCCTTCTCATTCCACTTTTTTAGTAAATGGAATTGCTATTAAAGGAATCAACTTGGAACTGGAGCGCAAGAATTATTTCTTCGCTTTTACCTATGGCAAAACCATCAACAATTTGCTTTACTCCAACAACCTTGTTCAAAATAATCTTCAAAACGCTCAAAACCTTTTCAATTTCTTTGATTTTAATAATGTAACAGGTGGTAGAAGAATAACAGCATTAAAAATTGGACTTGGCGCAAAAGAAGCCAATCATTTTCATATTGGTTTGGCAAACGGAATTGGACAAACTAGTTATTTTAATTCATCGGATAGTGCCTCGATTACGACCCAATCAGGAATAGAAAAAAATTGGGTAATGGAATTGGATGGAAAACTACTTATAAAAAAATCCATCATTATTGATGCCACTTATGGAAAATCTGCTTTACAATCAAGCACCATAAGCGACCCCGATCAATTTGAATCGAGCAATAAATTATTCAACTGGAATGATAGAAGCAATGCGGCACTTTTGAAATTAACATCTCGAATAGTCAAAACAGGAACTAAACTAACAGCTACCGCACGATTAATAGACCCATTTTTCAGAAGCTTTGGAGTTGGATTTATTCGTTCAGATAATTTTCGTTATGAATTTAAAGCAGAGCAGGATATTAGTAAAAAGTTAAAAATAAACGCGAGCTATCGAAGAGAACAAGACAATCTACTTAACTTATTTTATACTCAAAACACCTTACAAACATTCGGAGCAGGATTAAGTTATAAACCTAATCGTTCAATAAATTTTAGAGCAGGATATAATCCAGTATTGCAACAAATCAATATTGAAGGAGAAGAAAATGCAATGCATAATAATAGTAATATCAGTTTTGTGGTTCTCAATTACACTCCGCAGCTTGATAAAATAAAGCTTTCTTTTACCGCACTATTTAATTATTATAACATAAGTAATTCCAATGCAAATAGTAATTTCAGTAATCTCTGCTTGATATCAAATTCTACAATCAAAAAAACTCAACATACTTTATCCTTCAATGCTTTTTATACGAATGCGAGTGATAGTCTCACTGGAAATACGCTTCTTGCAGCTTACGAATTAAAAATTCCTGCTAGTAAAAAAATAAACACTTCAATTACGGCCAAATGGGCGGATAACACCTTTGCAGGGAATCAATGGGGTTATGCTTTAAAAATAAATTACAATATCCATAAAAATATTTCATGGGAATTAAGCGGTGAAAAACTGATTTATGGCGATTTCTACAATAGCATCGGTTTAAATCGAATCAATAATTTTCCCTATTACTGTTATACAAAACTATTAATACACTGGTAAATGAAAATAGTAACTATTCTAAAAAGTAAGTTTCACTTGATGTTCTTGTCAATTATACTAATAACAAACCTAAATGCACAGGTGAGTATTATCAACGCGAGCATCAACAGTTTTAATATTACTGGTACTTCTATTTGTCAAGTTACTTTGATGAATAGTAGCACAGAAATGAGCGTTATTTTAGACGCAAAATTATATAATTCGGCAGGAGAAATCATTTTAGAATCCAAAACAATGGAATTCACAGTTAGGCCAGGACTGAATGCAGGAAACACACTTGCTTTTTCGTTGGAACATTCTAATTTCGGAACGTCAGCACAAGCGCAATTCATTCAAACCAATCATAGTCTTTCCTCTGGAATTTATAAATATTGTGTAAATCTTACCATTGTTTCAAGTGGTGAAATCAGTGATGAATATTGTGAAGATTTAGAATCTCAATTCAGTGAATATCTCTATTTGGTAAGTCCTACAGACAAAGATGTAATTGAAGAAAAAAATCCATTGCTTATCTGGACGCATAGCGAACCGTTCAATATTCTAGCACAAGGCGAATATTTTAGGATGATTGTGGTTGAACTTTCAAAAGAACAAGATGCCGAGGCAGGTGTAACCAATAGCATTCCTGTTTTTTATAAAAATTATGTGAGTTCGCATTCTGTACAATATCCGATCGATGCCACTCCATTGGAAGAAGGAAAAAGATACGGATGGCAAGTTCAAAAAATGTCGAATGGAACAGTGATAAACAAAACTGAATCATGGGAATTTACCATCAACAAAAAAATAGAACCAACTGAAAACAAATATGCTGTTTTGAAGAAAAAACTAGATGGAGGATTTTATACTGCAGAAAACAATAAAGTGTTTTTCCGCTTCAATGAAAGTTATATAAGTGGCGATTTGACTTGTAGAATTCTGGATGAAAGTAGAAATCCTGTGAAACCACTGGTGAAAAATGAAACTGATAAAAAAGAGGCATCAGAAAGAGTAAACATTAAAACCAATGGAGTAAATCTTTTTGAAATTGATTTGACAGAATTGGATATAAAAAAAGGTTATTATCAATTGGAAGTAAAAAACAGCAAGAAGGAAAAGTATTTGCTTAAAATTTATGTAGACTAAATTCTATGGAACTAAATTATCAAAATAAAAAGAGTTTGAGCAAAGTAATTCATTTCGGAATGGCTGCATCTTGCTTATTATTTATCGTTGGTTGTGCTGAGCAAAACCAAACAATAGACAAGAATGAGTCACTCACTGAAAAAACAGAAGATTATACCAAAGAAGTTTTTTCTCCCAAAGAATTTGCAGGATGGGTTCAAGGAAAAGAATCTACACTTAAAAAGGAACAAATAGTTGGATCATTTGTTTTTTCTGCACTTTATAAACCACACGAATATATTATTTGTATGGAAGAAAGAAATGAAAATTTGGCAGACACTACTTTAAAAAGAAAGGTTGCTGAAATAGAAGAGATGGAATATTATGATTTAAAAATCGAACTCACAAATGGAAAAAATGAAATTCTAAAATATGAATTAGAATCTCCTCAACAATACACTAATCGTGTGAATTATTATGCTTTCGGAATGCAAAGAGATATAAAATTGGTGGTTGACGGCAAGGATAGTATTTCTTGTGACTTATACCATTTTGAACGAGCCTATGATGTTGTTCCTTTTGTAAAAATGGTTATCGGTTTTAAAAAAGTTGATACTTATAAGGAAAAGACTTTAGTATTTAATGATCGTGTATTTGGAGCCGGAGATATTAAACTTTGCTTCACTAAAAAAGAATTAAGAAATGTTCCCAAATTAAAAACACTATGATAAATCGATTTATTTCTAAAGATACCAGAGGGAAATTGAGAAAAATTATTGCCGTTTATTTGGCGATAAGTTTATTTTTTGAAATTATTTACCCAACATGTGCATTTGCTTTATCAGGAGGGCCAAGTCAGCCAGAAGTACAAAGTTTCGAGCCTATCGGCACTTCTGATATGGTTGATTTGTTTTCTGGTGATTTCACTTACAACATTCCTTTAATTGATATTGATGGTTATCCAATAAACATCAGTTACCATTCTGGAGTTTCAATGGATCAAGAAGCATCCTGGGTTGGCTTAGGATGGAATATCAACCCTGGAGTGGTAAATAGAGCCATGCGAGGTGTTCCTGATGATTTTAAAGGTGATGTGGTGAAAAAGGAATTTAATATGAAACCCAATCGTACTTATGGGGTAACGGGTGGTTTTGGTGCGGAATTTTTTGGTTTGGATAATGCCTCTATCAACTATTCTTTAGGATTAAAATATAACAATTATTCAGGAGTGGGTATTGAAAGAAGTTTAAACGCATCCCTTAGTACAGGCGAAAAAGCGAAAGGAAGCGGAACAATTGGTTTGGGATTGACTTCTAGTAGTGATAATGGATTAAGTGTAAATCCTTCTGCATCCTTTTCTGTGAATGTGGATAAGGAAACAAAAATTGCAGATGGAAGTTCTTATAAAGCACTTGGAGGAAGTGTCGGGCTTGCATTTAACGGCCGCGCGGGGTTACAACAATTAAGCATTACTGCTAATGCAAATAAAGGAGTATATGAAAAATCAAAATCACCAAATAAAGACGGGACTGAAAAATTCAGTAAGGTTGGAAATAACACATTTGCCGTTTCCGCTGCATTCAATTATGGAACGCCCACCTACTCACCTTCGGTAGATATGCCAATGCATAATTTTTCTTTTACAGGAAGATTTACTACAGGCGGTGCATTATTTGGGTTACATGGAAATTTTTCGCTGAATGGTTATTATTCTTCTCAAAAATTAATTACAACCACTCAAGAAAATCCTGCTTATGGTTATATGAATAACGAGGAAGGCCAATACAAATCAAATTCATTAATGGATTACAATCGAGAAAAAGATGGAGGTTTTACTGCTAACACTCCTGCTTTGCCATTAACGAGTTTAACTTATGATTTATATTCAGTTTCTGGTCAAGGTGTGGGAGGAAGTTACAGAGCATTTCGTTCGGATATAGGATATATACATGATGCCGGAGGAACAACCACAAGTGATGGAGGTTCACTAGGCTTGGAATTAGGGGCTGGTGCAATTTTTCATGGAGGAACTGATATCTCCATTACTTCTTCTAATACTTATTCAGGAAATTGGACAGTTGATAATAAAGCAGCTTCCAAATTAAAATATAATAAAAATGTAAACGGCACTGCTTTTGAAAAATATTATTTCAAAGAGGCAAACGAAAAATCGGTGGATTCCGATCCTGATTATTTTGCAAAATA
>JBIPLT010000181.1:0-6295 GCA_044368255.1 Flavobacteriales bacterium | reverse complement strand
TATTTGCAAAGCGATGGTAAAAACAGGAATCAAACCCGATTTTATAACCGTGGATGGAGGAGAAGGTGGAACGGGTGCAGCTCCATTGGAGTTTTCTAATTCGGTGGGAATGCCCTTGCGTGAAGCGTTGGCTTTTGTGGATGATGCCTTAAATGGTTTTTCTATTCGCAGGCATGTAAAAATCATTGCTTCGGGAAAAGTGGCTACCGGTTTTGATTTGGTAAAAAATCTTTCTTTAGGTGCCGATATGTGTAGTTGTGCAAGAGCAATGATGTTGGCTTTGGGTTGCATTCAAGCATTAGAATGTAATACCAATAAATGTCCAACGGGTGTGGCTACACAAAACGCAAGTCTTCAAAAAGGTTTGGTGGTAGAAGATAAAAAAGTTCGGGTAAAGAATTTTCATGGTGAAACCGTGAAAAGCGCAGTAGAGTTAATGGCAGCAGCAGGAATTTCTGATCCTTCTAAATTGCATCGTCATTTGATTTATCGAAGGGTGAACGCTGGTGAAATTAAAACTTATGCCGAAGCTTATCCGTATGTTTTAAAAGGTTCGTTGATTGAAGCGCCTTATCCCGAAAATTACCAATACGATATGGCTAATTGCAGTGATGAAACATTTATGCCGGTGATTAAATAAAATTTAGTTCAAAGAAAAGGTAAATGAAAAATAATACTGGTTATCTAGCTATATTAAATGAGAACGGTTGGAAGCATAAAATAAAACGAGAATTTATTGCTTTACATTGGGTAAAAAATGTATGCTTGGCTTGGTCGATTCCATTGGAGAATGAAGACGAAGATTTTAAAAAACAAGAAGAATATACTTTTATGCCGCCCACTGTAAATACCAATGGAGATGATATTTTTTTAGCCAGGTGGGTTCGCGAACCATCGAGAGTGTTGCCTGAAACAAATTTTCATTTACTAACTGTTGTTTTTTCTATTACTGAGGCGGATATTCGTTCGCAAATTACCAATTGTTTTAATGTTGAATTTTGATTTTAATACTATGAAAAATAATTCACTACATTCCTCTTCATTACCCATTGAGCCATCCGAATTAATTGTAACCGATAAAGGTTGTATTTATCATCTAGGATTGCATCCTTCGCAAATTGCTCATGATATTTTAGTGGTGGGTGATCCGGGAAGAGTAAAAGAAGTTTCCTCTAAATTCTCCTCCATAGAATCGAAAACCGAAAACAGAGAATTTATTACGCATACAGGTGTTTTCAATGGAAAAAGAATTACTGTTCTCTCCACAGGCATAGGAACGGATAATATTGATATTGTCATCAACGAATTGGATGCTTTAGTAAATATCGATTTAGCCAAAAAAACAATCAAAGAAACACATACTTCGTTAAACATTATCCGTCTTGGAACTTCGGGTGCATTGCAAGAAGATATTGCTGTAGATTCATTTATGGTGAGTGAATATGCGATGGGATTTGATGGTGTGATGGGATTTTATGATGCAAAATTTGATGCTGATGAATTAAAAATACAAAATGAATTTGTTCAACACATGAATTGGCCTTCGAGTATCAATCCGCCTTATTTAGTCAAGGGAGATGCTTCTTTGATTCATAAAATCGGCCATGATCTTCGCAAAGGAATTACCATCACTGCCAATGGATTTTATGGCCCGCAAGGAAGAGTTTTGCGTTTGCCAGTTTCGGTTCCAGATATGAATGAAAGATTACGCCAATTTAAATCAGGAGATTTACGTTGCACGAATTATGAAATGGAAACTTCGGCACTCTATGGTTTATGCGCAATGTTAGGACATAAATCGGCAACCGTTTGTGCTATTATTGCTAATCGTTATGCAAAGCAATATAGTAAAGATTATCATGTAGCGGTAAAAAATCTCATTGAACAAACGCTAATTCGAATTACTTCTTAACGGCTGCTATTTTAAAAATGGTTGGCATATTTATTTGACGCCTATTTTAATATCGAAACTTCCCGCACTTAGTTTAATTATTGACTATTTTTATTTTGCTTGGCTTTTTTCTTGAAGTATCTTTTAAAAGGCCAAGAGGTTTTCAATGCTTCCATGTTCTGTTCAAAACCAGTGGCACCTTTTTCAATTTCTACTAAACTTTTGGTGAGTTGATGAATTAGTGTAGTATCATTTAAAAGTTTTCCTGCCGACCCTTTTCCTTTTTTTAAATCGTCAACAATGGCAGAAATATCGGATGAAACTTTATTTAAAGAATCCCCAAATTTTTCTAATTTGCCAATGGTATTTTCTAATTGGCCTGAAAAAGAAGTATCGTTTATTAGTGTTCCGGCCATGCCTTTTCCATTTTTTATTTCGTTCGAAATCTTTTTTAGATCTTTTGCAATCAGCAAGCTTTGCGTACTGGTGTTTTTCAAATTCATCACTGCTGTTTTAACATCCGTTGCAACCGTGGAGTCGGATAATAATTTCCATATGGTGTTTTCTTCACTAATTTGATTGGTGAAATCAACCAGGTTATTTGTAATGGATACTAGATTTTTGTTTGTTGCATTTAAGGTTGTGAGAGCATCTGCCAAATCAAGAGGGGCAGCGGTTACCAATTCATCACCATTCACTACACTTTTGTAATCGCCTTTCATGGGTATAATGTTCACCAATTTATTTCCCATTAAACCGTCTGTTCCTACACTTGCAATGGCATTTTTTTTGATGAACTTTTTTATTTTTTCTTCGATTATCATTGTAACTTCTACCGTTGAATCATTGATGATTTCAACCTCTTTAACCGTTCCGACATCTATTCCGGAAAATCGCACGTTATTCCCTTCCATCAGTCCGTTGATGTTTTCGAAACGTGCTTTCAAAACAAATGTTTTTCCGAAAAGGTTCTGACGACTTCCAATGAAATACAAGGCAACTATTAGTAATACAGTTCCTATTAAAATGAATAGTCCAAGTTTTATATTTTGAGATTTTGTGCTGGCCATAGTTATAGAAAAAATTGTTTGACTTTGGGATCTTCTGATTTTATTATTTCTGAATAGGAACCTGTAAGATGGCATTTCCCTTCGATCAGCATGATGATTTTGTCTGATGCATTTTGAACACATTTCATATCATGTGAAATAATCATTGATGAAGAATGGTATTTTTTTTGCAAGGCCAGCATAAGATTAATGATTTCCTTACTTGTTATCGGGTCTAATCCGGTGGTAGGTTCATCATATAAAATGATTTCTGGTTTAAGAATTAATGTACGCGCCAAGGCAATTCGTTTTCTCATACCACCAGAAAGTTCTGACGGCATCATATCAACCGTATGAGCAAGGCCCACATTGGTAAGTGCTTCGATGACCAATTCATCGACTTCTTCATTTTTAATATTTTGTCGGTGTCTTCTCAATGGAAACTCGAGATTTTCACGAACCGTCATTGAATCATAGAGTGCGTTACTTTGAAACAAAAAGCCGATTTTCACTCTTAATTTGTCGAGAGCATTTGAATCTAGATCTGGAATATTATTGCCCAACACCAAAATTTCGCCTTCGTCTGGTTTCATTAATCCAATAATACATTTAATCAAAACAGATTTCCCCGAACCTGATTTTCCTAAAACTACCACACTTTCTCCTTTTTTGAGATCGAATGTAAATTTGTTTAATACATGATTATCTCCAAATGATTTTGATACATTTTTAAGACTAATCACCGTATTTTCTGTTATTGGTTTGATTTCGGTTGATATGGTTGATTCATTTAACATCAGGTAAGATGAAGTGCATCTGAAATCTGAACGGCTACTAAATCAAGAATAAATACAAGAAGAGAGGCAATCACCACGGCAGAGTTTGCCGATCTTCCAACGCCCTCGGTTCCTTTATCTGTATTGTATCCTTTATAACAACCAATTATTCCAATGGCCATTCCGAAAAAATAGGTTTTTATGATGGAGGGTAATAAATCACTGAATGTCATCACATCAAAAACTTGGTTCCAAAACAATGACCAACTAACAGAACCTTTAAGATTAGAGCCGAGATAAGCACCGTATAAAGAAATTCCATCTGCTAATACTACTAGCACTGGCACCATCAACGTGCAAGCTAAAACACGAGTAACTATTAAATATTTAAAAGGATTTGTGCCTGAAACTTCCATAGCATCTATTTGTTCAGTGACTTTCATAGATCCTAACTCAGCACCGATTCCAGAGCCTATTTTACCAGCACAAATGAGTGCTGTAATAACCGGCACAATTTCTCTGACAAGCGAAAGTGAAACCATTTTTGGCAACCAAGCTTCGGCACCGAATTCAACTAAAGTTGGGCGCGACTGAATGGTAATTACCAATCCCATTATAAAAGCAGTGATCACCACCAGCCCTAAGGATTTATAGCCAACAAAGAAACATTGTCTTAAAAATTCAGAAAATTCATAAGGAGGAGTAAAAACGGTGCGAAAAAAACGACCGGTGAAGCGAGTAATGTCGCCGGTTTCATTTAGAAAATTTTTCCATACGTTTTGATCCTTTGGATTCATGATACGAATTTCAACTTTATGAGTAATGTCAGGAATGAGTGAGGTCAATATAAATAATGACAATTGTCACTCTTTGGATTTACACTCATCACTCTTCATTGGTTGTTGTTGTCTGATATTTGAACAATACAATCAACTAATGGATTATTAATTTTGACATGAATAAACAAACAAAAAATGCAATTGTCGCATTGAAAAAAATTTATTTACCTAAAAATGCCAATGAGAAGGAAGTGAATGACGCATTTTTTTTAGCATGGAAAAAAGGTGCAAAAGGAAGAACTGTTTTCAGGGATGGTTTGAAAAGAAAACAGGTTTTATATAACGGAGATTATGATGCTGAAATCAGTGATTGTGCAATTTGTCAAGTCTATTTTTTACCTAAAAAAATAATTACGAGATGATGATCTGGAATTTTATCGCAGGATTGGGAATTTTTATTTTCAGTATGCGGATGATGGAAACTTCATTGAAATCATTGGCGAGTCGCACTTTTAAACTGTTCCTTAAAAAACATACAGGAAATAAATTTAAAGCAATACTCAGCGGAACGTTTATTACTGGATTATTGCAAAGTAGTTCTGTTGTTACACTAATGGTTTTGGCTTTTGTTGGAGCAGGTGTGATGTCTATGCGAAATGGAATTGCTGTAGTATTCGGTTCTAATTTTGGTACAACATTAGATAGTTGGATGGTGGCTTTTGTGGGATTTAATATCAATATTGAAAATTTAAGTTTACCCATAATAGGAATCGCTGGATTAGGATCTATTTTTTTTAAAAGTGATAAGTTACGAAATTTAAGCCTTTTTGCTTTAGGATTTGGTTTTTTGTTTTTGGGAATACACTATATGAAAACATCCATTGGATTCCTGTTCACAGATTTTGATTTTAGTGCCTATACTGACTATAATCGGTTTTTCTTTATCTTTTTGGGATTCGTAATTACTTCATTGATTCAATCAAGTTCTGCAACGATGGTCATATTATTGAGTGCATTAAATACAGGCGTAATTCCATTTCATTCTGCCGTTGCAATTGTGATTGGTTCAGAGTTGGGAACATCCATTAAAATTATTATAGGTTCAATTGGAGGTATACCGGCAAAAAAGAGAATAGCCTTGGGGAATACTATTTTCAATTTGGTAGTAACATCTTTGGCAACCATTTTTATGATTCCATTAATTCATTTGGTGGTAGGAATAGCAGGAGAATCGAATCAGTTAATTGCTTTGGTTCTGTTTCAAAGCATTATTAATTTTACCGGATTAATTATTTTCTATCCTTTTCTTGAAAGATTTGGTGATTTCCTTGAAAATTATTTTTCTGATATGAATCTGAATTCTTGTATGTATATTTCTAAAGTGAGTCCGAAAGTGCCTGATGTTGCCATGGATGCAGTAGAGAAAGAAGTCAACCTATTTATGACGAGAATATCGGTACTCAATCTGAATGCATTTCACGTTGATAATTTTAAGATCAATCATCCTGATTTTGATGAATTCAGCAATAACAAATCTCGCCAGAAAAACATCTACATGAAAAATTATGAAGAATGTAAAGAAGCGGAAGGTGAAATTTATGCTTTTTATGCGGCAATGAGGAAGGAAAATATGGAAGAGGAAAATGAGAGTAGAATGGAGCATCTTGTTTTAGCGGTAAGAAATGCTATGTATTCTGCCAAATCGATGAAAGATGTGTTACATAATAGAATTAGTTTCAGAGAATCGTCAAATGATTTGAAATATGATTATTATAAATTGTTTCAGGAAAAATTGATTCG
>JBIPLT010000024.1:0-18867 GCA_044368255.1 Flavobacteriales bacterium | reverse complement strand
CAGATATTTTTTCTAGTTCCAATTCCCAATACATTAACCTACGAAACATGATTTTCCATTCTACCACTGAATTTACATTTCCCAAATCCATTCCGAGGTTACGAAATTCTTGTTGATAATTCATACTCGTCTTTTCATTCATCAAACGTTTTGAATCCAGATTTTTCTTGAGTGATAGTAAAATTTGATTCGGATTAACTGGTTTGATAAGATAATCGGATATTTTACCTCCAATGGCCGATTCCATGATGGCTTCTTCTTCACTTTTTGTAATCATCACCACTGGAATAGCAGCATGATTGACTTTTATTCGTTCTAAGGTTTCTAATCCTGATAAGCCAGGCATATTTTCATCTAAAAAGATGATATCATAGTTATTGGCATCCACTTTTTCAATGGCTTCATTTCCACTTGTAGCAGTATCCACCGAATATCCTTTCTGTTCTAAAAAAATAATATGTGGTTTTAGCAAATCAATTTCATCATCTGCCCAGAGGATATGAATTTTTTCCATAATTTCGTATTAATTGTAAATGTAAATATAACTGAATTTTTGTGAAACCAACTTCCATCAATAAACGCAAAATATTTAACGATCCAGTATATGGATTTATTGCTGTTCCCTATGATATAATTTTAGATTTAATTGATCATCCTTGGTTCCAACGCCTTCGTAGAATCAAACAATTGGGAATGTCGCATTTGGTTTATCCTGGAGCTTTGCATACTCGCTTTCATCATGCCATGGGAGCCATGTTTTTGATGAAAGAAGCCATTGATGTAATTAGAAGCAAGGGACAAGAAATTACAGAAGAGGAAGCGGAAGCTGTAACCATCGCCATTTTATTGCATGATATTGGTCATGGTCCTTTTTCGCATGCCTTAGAGCATAGTATTGCCGAAGGAATTCATCATGAAGAATTAAGTTTATTATTGATGAATAAACTTAATGATGAATTTAAAGGGAAATTAAGTTTAGCCATTAAAATTTTTACCAATAAATACAAAAAGAAATTTTTACATCAATTGGTTTCTTCGCAATTAGATATGGATCGATTGGATTATTTGAAACGTGATAGCTTTTTTACTGGTGTTTCGGAAGGTGTGGTGAGTAGTGATCGTATTTTAAAAATGCTTTCAGTTCATAAAGATGAATTAGTGATTGAAGAAAAGGGTATTTATAGCATCGAAAAATTCATTGTAGCAAGACGATTAATGTATTGGCAAGTTTATTTGCACAAAACAGTTGTAGCAAGTGAATTTATGTTGGTGAATATTTTAAGAAGAGCAAAATTTTTAGCTTCTCAACAGAAAAAATTATTTTGTTCACCCGCTTTTGAAAGATTTTTATATCATCCCATCAAAAGTAAGGATTTTAAAAATGCAGCTGTTTTAAATGACTTTGCTGCATTAGATGATTATGATATTATGGGTGCAATAAAGGTGTGGGTAAGTCATGAAGATAAAATATTGTCAAGATTATGTAGTGATTTGGTTAATCGTAAACTATTCCGAATATCTATGAGTAAGTTACAAGCAGGACCCAAAGAAAAAGAAGAAATTAAAAAAAATATACTTAAAACCACTGGCTGTTCAAAGTCGGAGGTTACTTATTTTTTAGTGGAAGATTCATTAACAAACAATGCTTACAACCCGAAACATGATAAAATCAATTTGATTTATAAAGATGGAAAAACGGTTGATATTGCCGAAGCTTCAGACAACTTTAATATTTCAGCCCTAAGCAAACCTGTGAAAAAATTTGTTTTAGGTTATTTACGCTATTAATTTTTGAAATGAATAACTAATAAATATCGTTTGGTAATTTTTTTCTTTTTGCGCTTCCGTCTGAATAGCTAAAAGCGAAATAATCGAAAATAAACACATTAAATCTTTTTTCTACCAATGGTTTTACAATCGTTACCTGCGAAAAAATACTTCCTGCATTACCCTTTAAAAACAAAATGCTAATACCATTATTTATCTCATCATCTGCTTTAAAAATCCAGCCTTGTAACTTTTCACCTTTACTATTTTCAAAAAAAACATTTCTAGACTCAAAAGGATAGGAATACATTCTTCTATTTACTTTAGAGAAAAATGTTTTAAGCAGCGTATAAGTAAAAATCATTAGCGTGTCTTTGGCTCCTTGATTAAAAAAGCGTAGTTTAATATTCCTTGCTTGCAATTTATTTGGATGTATAAAAATTTTATTAAAGCTACAGCCGTTAACGGCGAGAACTAAAATAAAAATCCCTACGAGATAATTTCTCATAGGGTAAATATACTTTTTTAAAAATCAAATTAAGCTTTAGCCAATTGTATTTCTCCCATAATCTTTACTTCTTCACTAACCAAAAAACCGCCTGTTTCTAATGGAGCGTTCCAATTCAATC
This sequence comes from Flavobacteriales bacterium, assembly GCA_044368255.1. Lineage (GTDB taxonomy): Bacteria > Bacteroidota > Bacteroidia > Flavobacteriales_D > UBA2798 > CAMBFX01. The sequence goes on along the minus strand of JBIPLT010000024.1, from coordinate 16,471 downwards.
CAAAATCCTTACGATTAATTTTTCCGTTGATAGAAAATCCATTTTTCATATTTCCCCATGGATCTTTATTGATACCACCATGTTCAACTTCTAATGCAACTTCTTTTGTTACATCTTTAATAGTCAAATGACCATGCATGATATAATCATTACCCGATTTCTTTTCGAAACGTGTAGAAACAAATTTCAATTCAGGATACTTTTCTGATTCGAAAAAATCTGCATTTTTCAAATGAGTATCACGTTGTTCTGAGCCCGTATCAATACTTGCTGTTTTTGCAGTAAATTCCACTTTAGAAGTTAAAATATCATCACCCTCCATTGTTGCAGAAATTTCATTAAATGAACCTGTAACATTGGTAATCATCATATGACGCACTTTAAATTTAAGTTCACTATGGGATGCATCTAATGCCCATTTAGTGGTTGTCATTGTTTCTGCTGTATTCATAATTTTTTGTTTTTTATTAATTAGGTAACAAACTTAGAGGGAATAGACAAGCTAAGAAATAACCTAGATTAAGTAGAAAGAAAACAAGGTGAGTTCTTAATTTAAATTAAGATTTAAACCAAAGTTGATGGAGATGTCGCTCCTACGGAGATAAAATACTATTGGCTATTGGCTTTTGACTATTGGCTATTGTTGGCTATTGGCTATTGGCTAAAATTATTCCGTGTACTATTTTCCTCGCAAAATTTTCGCTTTCATCTTACTGAAAAACTCTGGGGTAACGCCAATATAGGAAGCAATTTGTTTTTGGGATACAGTATTAACCAGTGAAGGAAATTTTTTAGTAAAATTAATATACCGATCTTCTGCTGACTTACTCAAATTATCAATTAATCTTTTTTGATGAGCAACAATCGATCTTTCTAATAGCATTCGAAAAACTCTTTCTAACTTTGGAATTTCTTGAAATAAATTTTCGTAATCGTTTTTCTCAATAAATAAAACTTCACTAGCCTCAATGGCTTCAATTTTCATCGTAGCCGGTTGGCCAGAAATATAACTATACATCTCTGCAATCCACCAATCGGCAGGCGCAAAGCTAATGGTGTGTTCAACTCCATTAGAATCTAATGCCAATGATCTTAAACAACCAGAATTAACAAAATAGGTACGGGTGCAAATTTCCCCAATATCAACAAGAACTTGCTTTGCTTTCAAGTTTTCTATTTGAAACTTACTACAAAACAATTTCAATTCGTTATCATTCAATTCAATTTGTTTCGAAACATTTTTAATAATTAATTCAAAATTATTTTTCATAATTAGTGATTATTTCTGTTTTCAAAATTGTAGGGTAATTGTTTTATTATTTTAGTGGTTATATTGGTAAACAAAAATGTAAAAAAGTGATGAATCAAACAACAAAAAGTTATCATTCCGAACCTTCCAGTATAGGTAAAAGCATATCTCATAGGTTGAAGATACGATATATTTACTTCTAATGGAGATTTGGTAAATTGATTCATAAAACATTTTTTTCAATTTGTTTTGGTTCTATTCCATAGACCAATTGAATTGAATGATTCATTTCTTGTATATTTCCAGAAGTTATCCAAGTAGTGGAATTATTTCCTTTGTACGCTTGCACATCATTCATAATCTTATCACACATTCGTTCTATGGGATCAATAAGTACAGCATTGGGTAGAAACGCATTTATTTGAGGTGTAATAGCAGGATAATGCGTACAGGCCAAAAGAATATGGAATTCATTTTTCAATGGAGTAAAAATCCTTTCTATCTCCCTTATAAGTTCTTTCGAATGCAAATCTCCTTTTTCAATCAAAGCAGAAAGAGGTTGTGCTATCTCTTGTTTTACATTTATTCCTTTTTTTTCCAACTCTTTCTTGTAAATTTCAGACTCAATTGTTCGTTTTCCTCCAACAATTCCTATAGAATTTAGATTCATTTGATTGACCAAATCCAAAGCTGCTTCAATCACTCCGAATATATTTTTGTCATTCGGCAGAACTGTACTTGCGGCATTGCAAGCTACTGCAATCCTATCACAATTTCTATTTTTCAAAAATTGAATTACCAGAGAAACCCGCGCACGTAACTCTTCTGTTTCTACTTTTCCATAGGGTAAATAACCGGTGTCAGAAAAATAAATGATATCCAAATCAGATTTTTCGCGAATTTTTTTTAAAAGACTCACACCACCAATTCCCCAATCAATAATTCCTAATTTCATTAAGGATAAGTTAGATAAATCTCTTTTATATTTTCAATAGCTCCTGAATCAAAAGCAAGAATACTTGAATTCCATCCGATATTAATTTTCTCTACTTTTTTCCCTGGAAAACGGCTCACTAAATACCATTTCATTTCATGTTCGGCACGAATGGGATTATATTTTAGCATTTCCTTCCATGCCGGGTCATTTACCAATTTAGTGAGATTTTCATAGAATGATTTATACTTTTTTCTTTGCCAGTAATGTTTGAATTTTGAAATTAATAAATCTGGAAATTCAAACCAACGAACAGGAACAGTAATCATATCAATGATCAATATTTTTCCACCAGGGCGTAATATTCTTTTAATTTCATCCATCAATGGATCCCAATCTAAATATCGAAATGATAATAATGAAATGACCAGATCAACGGATTGGTCTTCTACTGGTAATTTTGGACCATTAATTTTTTCGAATTTCAAATTATGAATTTCTCTATGTGTATCCTTTGCAATTTCTACTATTTCTTTTGAAGCATCTAATCCTAAACCTTGGCTAATTACTGGTGAGAGTTCTTTCAATAATGCTCCATTTCCACAACCTATATCCAAAACAATTGGTTTTTTATCTTTTGGAAAATGTTTCATCAACCAATTCCATTCATCTTCCCGCACTTTTATATCTGTAAAAACATCAGCATACATTCTTGCCACACAATCGTATGAGGCATCTACCAAATTCTTTTCAGGCTGAAAAGAAATCATTTTCTCCAATGGAAGTTTAGTAAAATATTTTTTTATGGAACCTCGAATGCCGTGTGATTTTCTTCCAATACAACCAACAGCATAGGTATTTTTATCTGAAGATTTTATTTTTACAAAAGTATTTTTATCAGAAGAAAAAGAAGTGTACCAATGATAACCCAATGTTTCTACTTCAAATGTTCGAGCGAAAAAAGGAGCAAACCATCTTGCCGAACGACAGCAATGAAAAAAAGCCTTTGCATGGTTGGAGAAAGGAATTTTTAAATTCTTCCATTCAAATGGACTCATTTGTTCGGGATATTCAATAGTTCCATACATAGGACCATACATACCCGAATGTCCGATAAAATGAAATTCATCTATTGTTTTTTTTTGAGATGCAATTTCATGAAATGAATTCAATAAATCCTTTTTCGAAAAAATTCCTTTTGATATTATTTCTCCAGAATATCTTTCAGAAATTTCACGATGCATGGTTTCTGCAATTCTTGCAAATTCGTCACTCCCTGCGCGATAATGGGTAGTATAGAGAATTAAAATCACAACAACTTAAAATTAATTATCTATGGCCGGATTTACCATTCCTAAATATTCTAAATCTACTAATTCACCCGTTTCGGTTTTAAATTCTTTTCTTAAAATTCCTTCTGTTTTGAAACCTAATTTTGCGGCCACCACTCGAGCAGTTGCATTGTCGGGAGAAATTTTCACATAAATTTTATTCATTTTAAATTCCAGAAAACACAAATCAATAATTTTTTTGAAAAGTTTGGTCATTAAACCTTTTCCTTGATAAGTATGATCTATAAAATAAGTCAATTCACATTTTGGTATTTTCCAATCAATATTCTTAATATAAAAAACACCAATCATTTTATCTTTATGTTTTATTGTCATTATCACGTATTCGTTATTTTCTCGCTTACGCAATAAACTTTGAACAAAATATTCGGTACCCAATAAGGTGCGTGTATTATCTACCGTTAAAGGAAAATATCTGGCTAATAAATGACGATTATTATTCATCATTTCAAAAAATGCTTTCACATCTTTTGAGGTTAGTTCTTGTAACTTTAATTCGTTAAATATATCTTCCATAGTAATATCTTGGTGCTAATTTATGAATTAAAAAACTACTCCTACAATTCGTGAAAAAGCTCGTTCAATTCTGGGTGATCAAATGGCTTTATCACTTCGGGAACATTTTGATTTTCGGTTCTTGAAGTAATCAATTTACCAATAGTATGCGATTTCATTTTTTCTTCAGAAAAAGGCTTAACAAATTCTTCTAATGGAACTTTTGGATCGCTAAATAATTTCAATTGTTCATCCGTTAGTATTACGGGCATTCTCTTTTTACGATTGTGAATAAATTCCATCATCGGATTTGCAGCAGTGGTTAGTATTGTAAACGAATTTACGATTTCACCGTTCATCAGATTTTTCCATTCATCCCATAATCCTGCGATTGAAAAAAAAGAATCATCAGCGGGATAAATGTAATAGGGAAATTTCTGCTTATTTACTTCTCTCCATTCAAAAAAACCACTAGCTGGAATAATGCACCTATTTGAACTTAATAAATGTTTATACGAAGGTTTTTCATCAGCCGATTCAATCATTGCATTTAATGTATACTCGCGAATAGAAAGTGCCTTTTCGTTTCCTTGTGTCCATCTAGGAATTAAGCCCCAGTTGGCATTTTTATGCTCGAAATTATTTTTTCCATCCGGAATAAAAATGGAAGCAACAGGATATTCATGCCCAGTCAATTTCCAATAACGATCTAGCGATTTTTTAGGAATTTTAAATCCTTTTGAAACCGCCTTTTCTATATTATCTATTACCTGAGATAAATTATAACACATTAATCTTTCTGTAAAAACGGATAACGATAATCGGTTGGAGAAACAAAAGTTTCTTTAATCGTACGAGGAGAAACCCAACGCAATAAATTGATCATTGCACCCGCTTTATCATTGGTTCCAGAACCACGGGCACCACCAAATGGTTGTTGTCCTACAACTGCACCGGTTGGTTTATCATTGATGTAAAAATTACCCGCTGCATTACGCAATGCTTTCATTCCTTTTTCAATTGCATAGCGATCATTAGAAATAATACAACCAGTCAATGCATAACTCGAGGTAGAATCAACTAACTTCAATGTTTGATCAAATTCTGCATCTTTGTAAACATATACAGTCAAAACTGGACCAAATAATTCTTCACACATGGTGACGTATTTCGGATCTGTTGTTTGAAGAATAGTTGGCTCAATAAAATATCCTTTTTTCTTATCGCATTTTCCTCCTGCAATAACTTTTATTTTTTTGTCTTTTTCAGCAGCACGAATATAGGATTCTAATTTATCAAAAGATTTTTCATCGATAACAGCATTAATAAAATTGGTGAAGTCTTCCGTTCCTCCCATTTTCATTGATTGTAAATCTTCAATTACATATTTTTTTACTTCATTCCACAACGAAGCAGGAATGTAAGCACGTGAAGCCGCTGAACATTTTTGTCCTTGATATTCAAATGCTCCTCTTGAAATAGCAGTAGAAACCACTTTTGCATCGGCACTTGGATGAACCATGATAAAATCTTTTCCACCCGTTTCTCCAACGATACGAGGATAGGAATTGTACTTATGAATATTGGTTCCAATGGTTTGCCAGATATTTTGAAAAACAGCAGTACTTCCTGTAAAATGTATTCCAGCAAATTCAGGATGATCAAAAATTACTTCCGCTGCATCAGGACCAGAAGGATAAATTAAATTAATTACTCCATCGGGAACTCCGGCCTTTTGAAAAATTTCCATTAAAACATTCGCAGAATAAACTTGCGTATTAGAAGGCTTCCAAACAACCACATTTCCCATCATTGCACAAGATGCAGGAAGATTTCCAGCGATGGCTGTAAAATTAAACGGTGTTAAAGCATAAATAAAACCTTCGAGTGGTCGCCATTCCATTCTATTCCACATTCCCGGAGAGGAAACAGGTTGTTGAGCATAAATTTGCGTCATAAATGAAACATTGTATCGAAGAAAATCAATTATCTCACAGGCCGAATCAATCTCTGCTTGATAGGCATTTTTGGATTGACCTAACATAGTAGCTGCATTTAATTTCGCTCTGTAAGGGCCAGCAATTAGATCAGCTGCTTTTAAAAAAATGCTCGCACGATGTTCCCACGAAAGATTTTCCCAATCTTTTTTTGCTTTTAAAGCAGCTTTGATGGCATCGCGTACATGCTTTTTATCGCTCTTATGAAAATAACCTAAAGTATGCTTATGATCATGTGGGGGTGACATTCTAATTTTATTACCACTTTTTACCTTATCGCCTCCAATATACATTGGCACTTCCACTTGTTGCGAGCGAAGTAACTTCAACATGGCTTGTAATTCTTTACGTTCCGCACTTCCAGAGGAGTAACTTTTAATGGGTTCATTTTGAGGTTGAGGTACCTGATAAATTCCTTTTGGCATAATAATCAAATTTTAGGTAAATATAGGAAAAACAATCTTCAATTAATTAGGTAATCGCCGTAGAATTAAAAAAAATATTCCCATTTTATCTTCCTTAAGAATAAACTTAAAAATAATCTTTATGAAGGAATGTTGGGTTTCGAACAATAAAGTATATTAGCAGTAAACTTGAAAGAAGAAAAAATCGGTTTGCCGCTCTTATCCTCAACACAAGAACCAATTATTAAAAGTTTAGTATGAAGAATAGAATTTATTTTCAAAGATTAGTAACAGTATCCCTACTGTTTTTATTAGTATTAAGTGCGTTCGCTCGTGTAGGTGGTGGCGGTGGAGATAGTAGTGGGGGCGGAAGCGGTGATGCCGGTGCCATTTTCGATTTATTATTATTATTAATTTATATTCCTTTTCCTTTCAATATTATAATTGTAGGTGGAATTCTACTCCTTTTTTGGTTAGGAAGAAAAAAATACAAAGAAAGTTCAGATCTAAATACACTCAATAAAATTCAACAAGGTTTTGAATCTGAAACTGTGATCAATGAAAGATTAAATTCTATTCCGGATTTTGATAAAGCAGAATTTTTAAAGAAAGCAGATTTTGCTTTTTTAGAAGTACAAAAAGCATGGGCCTCTAAAAACATGAATAAGGTGCGACGATTTATGTCGGATGGTGTTTACCAAAGATTTCATGTGCAACAATTGATGATGAGCAAACTTTCACAAACAAATGAAATTACCCACTTACATTTAAAAACCGTAAAAGTGGCTTATGTAGAAAAAGAAGGAATCACCGATATTTTACATGTTCAATACGAAGCCGAAATTGCTGATAATTTTATCTCTGAAAAATTTCCAAAACTCAATCAAAAATACAAAGAATCATTTGTAGAATTCTGGACATATGTTCGAAGAAGAAGCGATACGCCAAAAGATATTTTCTATTCTCAAGCATGTCCAAATTGTATGGCGCCACTTCCTGAAGATATGGGAGAATCGGCTAAATGTGCGGCATGTTCTACATTTACCAATTTAGGTGAATATGATTGGGTATTATCAGAAATTACTCAACCAGAAGAATTCATTGACTTATATAATAACAGAAGTAAACGAGATTATTTAAAAGCAGCTGTTGCTTCGCAATTAGCCGATGTTCATGGAGCATCCGTGCAAATTCTAGAAGACAAAGCAAGTAATGCTTATTTGCAATTGCGAGTTGCGCATGCAATGAAAGATTTTTCTCGTATTAGGCGTTTCTCGCATGATAATTTCTACGCTAAAATGGAGCAGCAAAAATATGAACCTTATTTATTCAACCGTTTATATTTGCGAGATGTAACGATGTTGAATTTATTAGAGGATAACGAAAGGTTTTATGCTGTTTTTACCATGGGATGTCGTGAGCAAAAAGTAAAAATAAATCCAGATAATCAATTGCAGATTTTAGAATCAACGATGGTTACCCGCAATGATAATATCGTTTTATGCTTAAAAAAAGACCATGAAATGGGAGGATATTCTGTTCTCGCACATAATTGCAGTAATTGCGGTGGTGGTGTAATGGATTCAACGGATGTAAAATGTTCTTTCTGTGGAAATGTATTAAATTCCGATACGAAAGATTGGATTCTTTATGATATGTTGAACAGTGAGGAATATGCTGTTTTCAGATCTAAATTTGATACTTCTGCCATTTCGGCAAAAAAAGAAGCGAAGTTGGATGGTGGTGATAATGATATTCGTGATTACGTATTAAATAATACCATGGTAATTATGATGGCGGATGGCGTGTTGGAGCAGGCCGAAAAAGAATACATGGAAAAATTAGCCAAAAAATTAGGATACAATGCGGATAAGATTTCTATTCTTTGGGAAAGCTCTTCTATCAACTCACTTGCGTTGAATATGCCAGATGACAAAAATAAGCAGCAAAAAGTTTACAAACGTATGGTGAAAGCGGCCAATTCAGATGGGATTATTCAAGACAGTGAAAGAGCTATTTTGGATGAAATTCGTCATCAATATCAGCTGAGCGAAAATTAAATGGAATGAACAATTACATGACCAAAGAAAATAAATTTAAAGTAGGCGACAGAGTAAGTTTTATAGATGAGGCTGGAACAGGAATTGTTTTAGAAGTAGTGGATCAAACAAAAGTGAAAGTAAAAAATTCAGATGGATTTGAAATGATTTATCTGAATAAAAAACTGGTTCCACTTGCTAAATCTAGTGATTTTAAAATTCATGAAGCCGAAGAATTTCGTTTTATCAGAGGGAAAATAAAAGCAGACTCCTCCAACAAAAAAAAGAAATCACTTCCTGCTCAATCTAAATCTGTTTGGGAAATCAATTTACATATTGAAGAATTGATTAAAGACTATCGTCATCTTTCCAATGGAGAAATTCTAGACATCCAAATGCGAAAATTCGCTGTTTTCATTTCTTCTGCCATGGATAAAAAAATTCAAAAAGTAGTTATCATTCACGGAAAAGGAGAAGGCGTTTTGAAAAATGAAATCCGCACTGCCCTTTTTGCCTATGGAAATATGGAAATTCATGATGCTTCTTATACAAAATATGGGCAAGGTGCAACTGAAGTGGTGATTAGGTATAATTATTAAAACCCCTTCGCCCTGCGGGCACTTCCCCTAGGATAAGGGGAAGATTGCATTCTCCATAATATTTAAACTTGTGTAAATAAAATAAACTGCTCCAACCCTCCCCTTATACTCCCTTTGGTCGTGAGAAAAGTTCTTAGGGGAGGTGTCGAGTATATGAGACGGAGGGGTCAAAATAATTATTAATTTAGCATCATGAATTTTATTTCCCAATCAACTTCCCAAAATCCAGAAATAGCCCAACAGATTATTTCTGCCTTTCCTTATGACAGAGTTTTCGCTTTTTTCGGAGAAATGGGAGCTGGAAAAACAACCTTGATTAAAGACTTTTGCAAAATTTTAGGAGTGAAAGGAAATACCTCCTCGCCCACTTTTGCATTGGTGAATGAATACAAAACCGAATCCGGAAAATCCATCTACCATTTTGATATGTACCGAATTGAAAATCCTTCCGAAGCGATTCGAATAGGATTTGAGGAATATCTCGAAAGCGGAAATTATTGTTTCATCGAATGGCCCGAAAAAATCCATAACCTTTTGCCTCCTTCATTCGTACAAATTAGCTTTCAAGTTACACCTAATCACCGAAAAATAATCGCTAATAAATGACACTTTCTAAAGAAGCACTGAAAGCATTGGCCATGGAAGCCGTAATGCTACCGAAAGAAGAAATGCTCGAAATTGGGCGAAAAAAGCAAAGACTTTATATCGGAATTCCCAAAGAATCCTCTTGGCAAGAATACCGCGTGGCATTGGTGCCAGATGCGGTTGCTCTCTTGGTAAATAATGGTCACGATGTGATTATTGAAACACAAGCTGGAGCAATGGCTAATTTTTCGGATAACGATTATAGCGAAGCAGGAGCGAAAATTACCTATGATACTTCCGAAGTTTGGAAAGCGGATATTATTATGAAAGTAGGTCCACCTACTAATGAAGAAATTGATATGATGAAAATGAAGCAGACCTTATTTTCTGCTTTGCAATTAAGTGTACAGCCCAAAGACACGCTTAAAAAATTGATGCAAAAAAAAATTACGGCAATTGCTTGGGAACATATCAAAGACGAAGAAGGAATTTATCCGGTGGTTCGTTCGATGGGAGAAATTGCAGGAACAGCTTCTATTTTAATTGCGGCAGAATATTTAAGTAAAACAAATAACGGACGCGGAACCATAATGGGAGGAATTGCTGGAATTACTCCAACAGAAGTGGTGATTTTGGGAGCAGGAACCGTTGGAGAATGCGCCACTCGATCTGCGTTAGGATTAGGAGCAACAGTGAAAGTTTTAGATAGTTCCATTTATCGCTTGAGAAGATTACAAAATGATATTGGAACCAGAATCAATACATCGGTGATGCAACCGCGTGTATTGGAAAAATATTTAAAAACAGCAGACGTAGTGATTGGCGCTGTACGTTCACGCAGTGGAAGAACACCATGCGTGGTAACAGAAGCAATGGTAGAAGGAATGAAAGAAGGATCTGTTTTGATTGATGTGAGCATTGATCAAGGAGGATGTTTTGAAACTTCAAAAGTAACCACCCATACCAATCCTGTTTTTTCGAAACATGGAATTATTCATTATTGCGTACCGAATATCGCCTCTCGTTTTCCAAGAACAGCGAGTATTGCATTGAGTAATATTTTCTCTCCTATTTTAATTAATATGGGAGATGAAGGCGGAAGTGAAAATTTAATTAAATACGATTTAGGTTTCCGCAATGGAGTATATATGCTTCACGGAACATTAACGAATCCGATATTGGGAGAAGCGTTTAAATTGCCTTATAAAGATATTGAGTTGTTGATTGGGGCTTTGTAGATAATGTGCCAATGTGCAAATTAGCCAATTAAGAAAATAATATTTCAATAAAATTTTTTATTTATTAAACCTTTTTCACCATTAACATTAAGTTCCATTTAAATTTTAATTTCCCTTCACAACTTAACTAATGCTTTCAATTATTTGAAATGGTTAAGTAGTTAAGAAATATTTTTCTTTTGAAACTACTCAACTCCGTAATGGTTAAAATTCTTCCTTTTGGCTTTTTATTTAGTATCAACACCTCAAATATTCGACTTTTACCCTAAAGATAATCCCATTTTTTCGTATATTTGAATCAGTAAATTTAATACTATGACGACTCTAGCTATTCGTAAAAAAATACATCAATACATCGATACTGCCGATGATAAAATTGTTAAGGCCATTTATGCGATGATGAAAGAATTGGGTGATGAACCAATATCTAAAAAGAGATTTACACTAGAAGAATACAATGAAAGCATCGAAAAAGCGGAAAAAGAAATCGCTTCTGGTAAATTTCTAACGCATAAAGAAGCTTTAAAGCAAATCAAGAAATGGTAAAGATCAAACCGCTTGAAGTTATCTGGTCAAAACGTTCACTTTCTCAACTTCAAGATATTTATACTTACATCGAAAAAGAATCTCCAAAAGGTGCAATTAAAGTTGTGAATGCTGTTGTTAGTAGAATTAATTCTCTGGGCGAAAAAGCAATGATGTTTGAAGCAGATCGTTTCAAAAAAAATAATGATGGGAGTTACCGAGCTATTCCTGTTTATACTTACAGAATCGTATATAAAATCAAATTAAATCAAGTTCATATTTTGAAAATTCATCATACTTCTAGACTTCCAAAGAAATATTAATTGCGTTCATTTTTTCACCATTAAGCCATAAAGTTCCCTTTAAATTTTAATTTCCCCTTAATACTTAATTCCTCTTTTATTTGTTGGAAAAAATTAAGTAGTTAAGAAATACTTTTGTTTTGAAACTGCTTAATTGCTTAATGGTTAAAATTCTTCCTTTTGGTGTTTTATTGAGAATCAATACCTCAAATATTGATCTTTAACCCTAACAATAATCCCATTTTTTCGTATATTTGACCCATGAAGGTGTTACTAGACATTAAAGACGAGAAGGCTGCATTTGTAATGGAATTGTTACAAAGTTTGGCTTATGTAAAAGCAAAGCCCATCACTCCCGAAAAATATAAAATATTAGAGGGTTTGAAACAAGCCATTGATGAAGTTAATCTTCATAAACAAGGGAAAATCAAATTAAAATCTGCCAAGGCTTTGTTAAATGAGCTTTGAAATTGTCTACACTCATAATTTTGAGCGAGAAATAAAACATCTGGCGAAAAAGCATCGGTCCATCAAGAAAGATTTATCCCATTTAATCATTGAACTAGAAAATAATCCTGAGTTAGGAACACCTATTGGAAATAACTGCTTCAAAGTGAGAATGGCCATTTCTTCAAAAGGTAAAGGTAAATCCGGTGGTGCAAGGGTAATAACTCATTTATATATTAAAGGAAAAATAGTTTATTTATTATCTGTTTACGACAAATCAGAACATGAATCTGTTTCTGAAACTAAAATCAAAGAATTGATCAAAAAATTAAATTCATAAAATGACTTTTTGGGCTCGCTTTCGATATTATTTAATTGGTGTTTCACTCGGTGTGGTGATTTCTTTTTTCTTTTTCAGAGGAAGAGGCTGTGCTTGGTTGCCCGATAACAGAGTGAAAAATGAATTAGCCGAATCGGTTGTTTTGTATACCGACAAAATGAAATGCGAATTGGAATGTAATAATCTGAAAGAAGAAGATATTTACGAATTATTTTATAGCGGAGAAGTTTTATTTAGCGAAAGCAAGCCAAATGAAGATCCTAAAATGTATGTTTTAGAAGGTGAATCTGCAGAAGGAAAAACGTTCAAAATAGCTTTCAAATTAAAAGATACGATTAGCACTGTGCATGAAATTATTGATGGGAAAGATGTTGATGATTGTAAATGCGAATCAGAAGAGGATATTTTGAAAGAAATGAAATTGCCCGAAGCCACTGCAAAAAAATTGATTGGAGATCGTCCGTTAGAATTTAATGATCGTGCGCTTTGTCAGCTCGATTGCTATAATTTATCAGAAGAGAAAGCTGGCTCATTTATATCCAAAGGAAATTTCAATGTAGATGCATCCAATAGAAGAAAACATCCTTACCCAGAATTGTTTTTTGAAAATGATGGATATGAAATGGTGATAGAACTTACCATGGAAACCGCTAGGGTGATAAATATTGTGAAGAGAGATAACCCTGATTGTGGATGCTATTGAAAAAGGCAAATAGCCACATAGGCAATAGCCAAGTAGTTTTAAGAAGGCAAATAGAGAATTAGCCAAATAGCCAAGTAGATTTAAGAAGGGAAGAAGTCAATTAGATTTAAGAGGGTAAATTACAAAATTTGCTAATGTGATTAATAATCAAAAAAATATTTGAAATTTACATATTACGTTCTTCACTATTTAGCTTTTGCCTATGTGGTTATGTCTTTTAATATTTGGCTAATTGTCTTTTACTATTTGGCTATGTGGCTAATTGCCTATTGCCTTCTACGTTTCAATTCCCGAATAATCAAACTCAATTCTCGTCCCGTTTGTCCTTTTACCGAAGTATTTTCTTCTGCTCTACGAATGAGATAAGGTAAAACTTCTTTCACTGGTCCGTATGGAACGTATTTCGCCACGTTATAGCCCGCATCGGCAAGATTAAAGGAAATATGGTCGCTCATTCCTAGAAGTTGCGCAAAATAAATTCTTTTGTCGTTTTTCGGGATTTTATAATTCTCCATTAATTGTGTGAGATAAATCGCAGAATCTTCATTGTGAGATCCGGCACAAATAGCCATGGTATCGATATTCTCCAAGCAATATTGAAGTGATAAACCGTAATCTTTATCTGAAGCAAATTTATTAGGTTGTATTGGAGAAGCATAATTCATTTCTGCTGCGCGTTTTCTTTCTTTCTCCATATAGGCGCCACGAACTAACTTTACACCATAATGGTAATTATTTTGCTTTGCTTTTGCGTGAGCGTCTTTTAAAAATTGCAAACGATCATGACGATACAATTGAACAGTATTAAAAATAATTGCTTTTTCTTTATTGTACATAGCCATCATCGAATGTGTTAAATCATCAATGGCTGGCTGAATCCAAGATTCTTCTGCGTCAATAAAAACTGGAGTACCCGAATCAAATGCGGCTTTTGAAATTCTATTCACTCGATCCACTACCCTTTTGTATTCTTCTTTTTCTTCGGATGTTAATTCTTTTCCTTCACTCACCTTTTCCAATAAACCGTGTCGCGCTACACCTGTTACTTTAAAAACACAAAATGGAATCATCGGATTTCCCTTTGCTACTTCAGCCGTGCGAATTATTTCTTGTGTGGTTTCATCCAAGTCTGTTTCTTCATGTTTTCCCTCTACTGAATAATCGAGAATGGTCCCGATATTGAATTTCCCAAGTGCTTCTACGGCTTGTTTACATTCTTCAATATTTTCTCCTCCACAAAACTGATGAAAAATAGTTGCCTTGATGATGGGTTTAATCGGTAATCCTAAATGGAAGGATAATGGTACCATGTATTTTCCCAACTTCACTAATGCAGGATCTTCTACCATTCTAAATAATAAAAAAGCCTTGCGTAAATCTCTATCTGATTTACTTGAAAAGGCCACTTCGGTGTTGTTGAAGGATAACATGAGTGCAAAGGTATATTTTTAGATGAAGAGACATAAGATTTTTAGACATAAGATTTTAGAATTAGAACATGAGATTTTAGACATGAGACATCAGACTGGAGTATTGAGAAGTGAGTATTGAATTCCTAAAACCTTAAACTTGTCACCCTGATTAGCGAGACTTCGAAGCGCCAGCCCGAAAGATGAATTCATTCATTCTGGCGGGTATAAAAGGGTTAAACCTTAAACTAGGATTAAAAGGAGAAAATGAAAATATTTCTTATTTCAACGAGAAAAATACGATGGGAAGTATTTCAATGAGAAGTATGAAATTCGGGTAAATTTTATGTATCAAAATAATTATATTTATCTTTGAAACAATTGATTATTGATTTGGTATATAAATTGTAATGGAATAAAAAACTAAACTTAAATTAAAATGAAAAAAATTTACAGCTTATTATTGCTTTTATTGGCTACATCAAGTTATGGCCAATCTTTTTCCAATCTAGTTGTTTTTTCAGATGACGCCTCACTTTTCCATGTTTATGTAAACGGGATTAAACAAAACATCGAAGCAAAATCAAATGTAAAAATTACCGGATTAACCAACCCTAATTTACAAATTACCGTTCAATTTTCAGACGTTAAGAAGGGCAACTTGAAAAAAAACATTGCCTTTCAGGAGATGGGAGTAGAAGCCACCATGAAAATAACGTACACAAAGAAAGGCTATAAACTTAGATATTTCGGAGAAGTGCCTATTGCTGAAGCACCAAAATCAGACATTTCTCAACATACCCTTTCATATTCCGCCACCGAATTAGTTAAAACAACCAATACAACAACCACTACCACCAATACCAACCTTTCTAACAACACGAATACCTCAAATAATACAACTAATACGACAAATACTTCCAATGCAACAAATACAAACAATAATACGCTTTCAAATAATAATACTACCACCACGAGCACGAATATCGCTATGAAAAAAGATTCGGTCAATTTAAATTATAAATGGACAGCTGGTATGGTTTACAAATTCTCCACCATCCAAGTGGATAATGTAAGCACCTCAATGATGGGAATGAGTATGAAAGAGAAATTCACTACTAATACCGAATTCGGCTTGCATATTTTATCTGTGGCGAACAATGGCACGGCTACAGGCTATCTTTATCTTATCGATTACAAAGTAACAGATTCCAAAGGAACGGCACTTGCATCCATAAACGACATTCCTGCCGATAAGGTGATGAGTGATATCACCGTTGACATGAAAGGCAAATTCACCTTTCCAAAAAAAATTACGTTGATTACTTCCGCTAAAGGAAATGTTCTCGCCTACGTAAAACCAGAGGGAAATGGTATGGCATTGGGAGGTCAGGCTGGCGATATACAAGTGGACGCCTATGCTGAATTTGATCCAAAAACAGGAGCCCTTAAAGCTTCCTACAAAGTGACAGAACTAAAATCAACTAAAAAGGTTACTGTAACTATTACTGAAGAAACAGATCAAATCGATGTTTTGCCGTATGATTATCTTGAACTGTTGGCTTTGCCTGATGGAGCCGTTTCTCAAGGAGAAAAAAGCAGTATGCGATCTGGAATCTATTCAATTGAAATAGTTGCGCAAAAAATCGAAAACGGTAATGCTCAATTGAACTATGTGATGAAAACGGATAAAAGCAAGGACATGACCAGTGGTGATGCCAACGTGAAAGATTCTGATGGTAACACAAAAATGGAAATGAATACCAACCAAATGTTCGATATGAATTCGGTGATGACAGATGGCGATAAAAGTTCAATGGATATGATGAAAGATATGTCGCCAGAAATGAATG